>CBAAAD010000506.1:0-2396 GCA_964658785.1 uncultured Methylobacterium sp. | reverse complement strand
GATGTTTGCCGCGCTGCTGGGCCTGCTGCTGCAGCGCTGGATGCCGGCGCAGGCGATGAACGACTGGGGCTGGCGCATCCCCTTCATCGTCGGCTGCCTAATCGTGCCGTTCGTGTTTCTTATCCGCCGCTCGCTGCAGGAGACCGAGGCTTTCCTCGCGCGCAAGCATCGCCCTGATGCCCGCGAGATTTATCGCTCGATGATCACCCACTGGCGGATCGTGCTGCTCGGCATGGCAATGGTGCTGATGACGACGGTGTCGTTCTATCTCATCACTGCGTACACCCCGACCTTTGGCAAGGAAGTGCTCAAGCTGTCGTCGTCGGACGTGTTCATTGTGACGCTGTGCATCGGCCTGTCCAACCTGATCTGGCTGCCGCTGATGGGCGCACTGTCCGATCGCATCGGCCGCTGGCCGCTGCTGGCTGCCTGCACCGTGCTCGCCCTGCTCAGCGCCTATCCGGCACTGCACTGGCTGGTCGCCGTACCGGGCTTTGGTCGGCTGCTCGGCGTGGAGCTGTGGCTGTCCTTCATCTACGCCGCCTATAACGGCGCGATGGTTGTGGCGCTCACTGAAATCATGCCGGCCGACGTGCGCACCGCCGGCTTTTCACTGGCCTACAGCCTTGCCACCACCCTCGGGGGGTCGAGCCTGGCGATTTCGCAGTGGCTGATTCACCTCACCGGCAACAACGCCGCGCCGGGTCTGTGGCTGTCGTTTGCGGCGCTGTGTGGTTTGATTGCCACGGTACTGGTGTATCGCGATCCGCAGCGGCGGGGGCAGTTTCGAACCTGACGATGCGCCGATCAGGGCTAGAATCGGCGTCATCGGAGCATCGTTCTCCGCTTACCTGTCGGGTAGTCCGCGACGGTAAACAGGTCTTTGCGCATCGGGCAGAATGCTATCCTTCGCAATGATGCACATGCACAGCGCCATCGATCCCCTGATATCACTCGCGGCAGGAGAATCGCTGCTTCGGCGCATCATCGACCAGGTACCCGGCATGATCAGCTACTGGGATGCCCAGCAGCGCTGCCGGTTTGCCAATGCCGACTATGAGCGATGGTTCGGCATCAAGCCGGCAGACCTCATCGGCAAGACGCTGGCCGAGTTGCTTGGTCCCATCTATGCGATGAACCTTCCCCACATCGAGGGGGCACTGCGCGGAGAGCCACAGCTGTTTGATCGCGAGATCCCCGATCCGTCGGGTGGCCCGCCTCGCTTCAGCCAGGCGCACTACATTCCCGACGTGGTGAACGGCGTGGTCGAAGGGTTCGTAGTGCTGGTTTCGGACATCAGTGGCAGGCGACAGCTCGAGCTTCAGCTCCGTGTAACGGAAATGCGCGCCAACGCGATGGCCATGCACGACTCACTCACCGGGCTGCCCAACCGGGTTCTGCTCGAAGATCGGCTGACTCGGGCCATCCACATGTCGAAAAGGCAAGGATGCCAGTTCGCGGTTCTTTTTATTGACCTGGACGGCTTCAAGGAGGTCAACGATTCATTGGGGCATGGCGCCGGCGACGAAGCGCTGCGAGAGATGGCGCGGCGCATGGTCGACCCGTTGAGAGAAACCGACACGGTGGCTCGCCTGGGCGGCGACGAATTTCTCGTCCTGCTGCCCGAGATCGACGGGCGCGACCACGCCGGCGCGGTCGCCGGAAAGTTGCTGGCGGCCATGATGAGCGAGCCCTTTGTGATCGCCGGCCACACCGTGGCCCTGACGTTCAGCATCGGCATCGCCTTCTATCCCGATGACGGCAAAGACACCCGCGAACTGATCGCCCACGCGGATACCGCGCTTTACACCGCCAAACGCGCGGGCAAGAACCGTTTTGCGTTTTTCTCGCCGGAGAACAACGCCTCCTGAAGCCGCAGTGGCGCACGCATCGAATACGGCATCGGCGGACCAGCTACATCGCAACTTGCGTGCTGCATCTCTGGCATCAGACTCACGCAGCCTGCGTCGAGCGCAGCGAAACTCCAACGTCCCACTAGCGTTATGTGGGATTTCCGCAATCACGAATCGCATATGGATCGCTGGCTATAGTCGATCGCAACTATTTGCGAAGGCGGCGCCGAAGCGATGACGGCAATCGATACCAGCAAACCATCTGCCACCAGCGCATCGCCGCGAACGGTCGAACCGAACGCGCCGTTCTTTATCGTCATGAACGCCGGCTCCGGCAAGAAGCAGGGCGACGAAACGAAAGCCTTGATCGAGGAGAAGCTCGGCGCCGCCAAGCGACGGTTCGAGTTTCGTCTGGTGGAGAACGCGGACGATCTTGTCGACGTGGCTAAACGCGCCGTGGCGGATGCGAAGGCGGCTGGCGGCATCGTCGTCGGCGCGGGCGGCGATGGCACGCTGTGCGCGGTGGCTCAGGCGGTTTACGGC
>CBAAAD010000505.1:0-2400 GCA_964658785.1 uncultured Methylobacterium sp. | reverse complement strand
GCGCTGGTGCAGGCGCTCGAACCGTTGCTGCAACAGACACTAGAGCGAGTTTCATGAGCGATTTCCATTTCGACAAGCAGCGGGTGCGGCAGAACTTTGGCCGCGCCGCCACCAGCTATGAAAAGCACGACGTGCTGCAGCAGGAGGTGCAGTCCGCGCTGCTCGAACGTCTGGACTTCTATACGGCCGATCCGGCACGCATCGTGGACGTGGGTGCCGGTACGGGCCGCGGTACCGCGCTGCTGAAAAAACGCTATGCCAAAGCCGAGGTGATCGCCGTTGATCTTGCGTTGCCGATGCTGCGCGCTGCCAAGCAGCACGCGAGCTGGCTCAAACCCTTTCAGCGCGTCTGCGCCGAAGCCACGGCGCTGCCGCTGGCCGATCACAGCGTCGACGTGCTGCACTCCAACCTCTGCTTTCAGTGGATCGACGATCTCAAGGCGCTGTTCGCCGAGTGCGTGCGCGTGCTGAAGCCCGGTGGTCTGCTGGCCTTCTCCACCTTCGGGCCGGACACGCTGAAAGAACTGCGCGCGTCGTGGGCCGAGGCCGATCAGCAGCCGCACGTCAGCCGTTTTCTCGACATGCACGACGTCGGTGACGCGATGCTCGCCGCCGGCCTGCGCGATCCGGTACTCGACGTACATCGGTACACGCTGACCTACAGCGAACCGCGCAAGCTGCTGGAGGAACTGCAGGGCCTTGGCGCCACCAACGCCGACCAGACCCGCGAACGCGGCCTGACCGGCAAGGCGCGCTACAAGCGCATGCTGGCCGCGTACGAAACCATGCGCCTCGATGGGCGCATCCCCGCCACCTGGGAGGTAGTCAGCGCGCACGCATGGGGTCCACCGCCAGGACAAGGCCGCCGTGGCGCCGACGGCGGCGAGATCGCCAGCTTTTCGGTCGACAGCCTGCGCGGCAGCCGCCGATAAAAGCATCAAGCTGACCACGCGGCGAGCATCGCTCTGAATGCTCGTGAGCGCGCGGGCGGTGCCGGCGGATTCACTGCCGCCAGCGCCGTACGTTTCCAAACTTTAGCCGCTTGGCCGCATCCACCCGGGTATGCCTGGCATCGGCAAAGCCCATCGTCATAGCACTGACTCAAGATTCGTGGATTATGCCGCGCCAGCGTTTGCTCAGTGCCAAACAACAGCGCGAAACAACACCTGGATATTGATATCCGCTATCGGTCACCTGTTAATATTGTGGCTGGGGACGGATCGCGCCACGCAGCCGTGCATACTCGGAAAGGGAAGAATGAGTTTTTTAACGGCGGCTGCCCACAGGCCTGGCACCATACGTTTTTCGCGCCGCCGAGATGGTCGCGTATTCGGCATTTTGCTCGCGCTGTACTGGCTGATCCTGTATCCGATCCTGCGCGCGAATCGTTACCACGAAGACGATCTGAAACGCGCGCTGATCGGGCGTACCGGCTGGGATTCCAACGGCCGGCCGCTGACCACCTTGCTGATGAAACTTCTGCAGTGCTACGACCACGCGCTGGCGGATATCTCCCCATTTACGCAAATTGCTGCGATAGCCGTGCTGGCCTGGATCGGTGTGCTGATGGCGCGCCGCTACGCGATACGCTCGCCGTGGCTTGCCGCCCTGATCGCTTTTCCGCTGGGCGCACAACCGTTTTTTCTGGCCAATCTTTCCTACAAGTTCGATTCACTCAGCATGAGCCTGGCGCTGCTGCTGGCGCTGTTACCGGTGTTGGTTATCAGCAACCATCGGCGCGGCTGGTGGCTTGGCGTGCTGTCGCTGTTTGGCGGCTTGATTTTCTATCAGCCCGCGCTGAATGCCTATGTGCTTTTTGTGCTGCTGGAAGTACTGCTGGCGCAGCTAATCCACCAGGCCATACGCGTGTGGCTAAGACAGTTTTTGTTTCGGATATCGCAGCTTGGCGCCACCTTGCTCGTGTATCAAATCGTGGTCGGCATGCATATCAGCGGCTGGGTTGAGGTACGCAGCCGCAAGATCCACAGCCTGGACGAACTGCCCCTGTTGAAGACCAACATCGCGCATTTTTATGAATTGATCGGCCAGAGTTTCAACCGCCAGTGGTGGACGTATTTTCTACCGCTGCTGCTAGTGCTCACCGTGTTGGCCTGCGTGATCGGCCTGCGTTATAGCTGGCAGCACCGCGGTGAACATAAAACAGGGACAACCGTCGCGCTGGTGGCGGGCAGCTTGCTGCTGCCGCTGGTCGCCATTTTCAGCGTTGCCGGACCAATGCTGCTGTTGCTCGACCCCGTACTCGACGCCCGCGTACTGGTTGGCGTAGGCGCCCTGCTGGTGGCCGCACTGGTCGCCATGCAGGCGGCGCTGGCACGCTGGCGCCGTTCACCGCGCTGGGTCCTGGCGGCTGGATGCATGCTTGCCGTGGGCATGTGCGCG
>CBAAAD010000504.1:1508-2402 GCA_964658785.1 uncultured Methylobacterium sp. | reverse complement strand
TCACCTCCAACTGCACCACCATCGTCTACCGCATGGCCAAGCGGCTGGATCCGGGTTTGCCGTACGACGTGCGCCTGCTGATTACCGGCTACTTGCCGGAATATCTTTACGAGATCGGCGCGCTGGACCGGAGCGTGTCGGTGCAGGAGCTGCGTCGCCGCGGTCGCGTCACCGACCGGGCCAAGGCCAGCTTGCCGACGGACGACTTTTCGAAGGTAATCCGTGTCGGGTTAGGCGAGCCCTAGACTTTGCTTGCGCGCGAGGGCGACGTCAGGCGGCGATGCGCCTGCGGTCCAACGCAAACGACCACAGCAGCACAGCGATACCGATAATGGAAAGACCCAACCCTACCCAGCCGGTGGACGTCCATCCGTAGCCCGCCGCAATGGCGACGCCACCGAGCCACGCGCCGAGCGCATTGGCGATATTGAATGCGCTGTGGTTCAAGGCGGCGGCCAGCGACTGCGCATCGCCAGCCACATCCATCAGGCGCGCCTGGAAACTCACCGTAACCATCGTGCAGATGCCGATCAAAAACAGCACCACGACCATGGCGGGCGCCGAGTGTGCCACGAAGACCAGGATCGTCAGCATCAGCGCGGTAAAGGCGTACATGCCGATCATCGTGCCCTTGAGCCAGCGGTCGGCCAGCTTGCCGCAGACGATGCTGCCCACCACCATGCCGATGCCGATCAGGCTCAGCATCAGCGGAACGCGCGTCAGCGGCAGATGCGTGACTTCGGTCAGCAGTGGGGTGATGTAGCTGTAAACGGCGAAGATGCCGCCGAAGCCGACGCCTGCCGCCAGCAGGGTCAGCCAGACCTGGCCACGTTTCAGCGCACCCAGTTCGGTCAGCGCGCTGGCGTTCTTGTCGGCTTTTACTGCCGGCACAAA
>CBAAAD010000504.1:0-1498 GCA_964658785.1 uncultured Methylobacterium sp. | reverse complement strand
TCATCGCGGCGGTAATAAAGGCGATGACGGCCACCGCCATGAACGTCGAGCGCCAGCCGAACGTCTCGCCCAGCCAGGTCGCTGCCGGCACGCCGAGCACGTTGGCCACGCTCAGTCCCATGATCACCTTGCCGATCGCTTCGCCGCGCTTCGCCGGCGGCACCATCGCGGCGGCGACCAGCGAGGCCACACCGAAGTACGCGCCGTGCGGCAGTCCGGCTACGAAGCGCGAAACAAGCACTGCCGCGTAGCTGTGAAAAATCGTCGTCGCAAAATTGCCCAAAGCGTAGAGCAGCATCAGGCCGATGAGCAGCGCCTTGCGCGGCGTCTTCGCCATCAGGATCGTGATCGCCGGCGCGCCCACCACCACGCCGAGCGCATAGGCGCTTATCAGATGGCCGGCCTGCGGTACCGACACGCCGAGATCCCGCGAGATTTCAGGCAGCACGCCCATCGCGGCAAACTCGGCCGTGCCGATCGCCAGGCCGCCCAGCGCCAGCGCTATTTCAGCAATGCCAACACCATGCGGAGCGACGGCGCGAATGCCGGATTCGGTGGAAGCGTGGGATGACATGCGCATGTGTCCTTGAAAGCAGAGCGTCGCCAGATGCCGGGCTATGGGACCGCCCTGATTAACTTTATATTTTATCCAGCTGTAGCGGCATTCCAGCGTGTGTCGGACCGACGTTATTTTCTACTGCGCTTTACGATATTTTCGTCATTGGCTTCAAATGCGACGCGTCCGCCAATTGCGCAGCTGCCATCCGGCCATTTTCATTCTAGCCTCGGCTTTGTCGCAGCCACGATCAACGGCGCGCCTGCAGTTAAACATGATCGCCGTCGCGCGGTTGAAGCGGTGCGCGAGCGAACGGGGGCGTAATCTCATATCGACTCGACCTGCTTCCCTGCGCGTGTTGCCCTAGTGCGCGGGGTTGGATCCGCTCAGGACATTTGCGCGGTCAGCCAGAAAGACCGTTGTGCAGGAACTCCCTCACCAGCAGGCGGTCCATCGGTTGGCAACGCCAAAGGAATGCCCAGGGTGAGATCAAAACAAAAGCCCGCCATCGATAGGCGTGAATCCGGTCGGCGGGTCGCTGTATGGGTCGCGGTCATCGCCTGCCATTTGGGTTTTCTGATGCTGTTTTTTCCGCCCTCCATCGACCATTCGGATACGAACCGGATGGCGAAGACCAAGCGGTTCGCGCTGCAGCTTCGCTTTGTTACCTTGCCGCGCCCCATCCCGATGCCGGTGGTTTTATCTGGCGGTCAAGCGTCCACGAGTTCGAGCTATCGGCCGCCTGCACCGATACGACGAATGGCCGTGCCGACGGTTCAAACCATTGTCAGCGATTCGCCTTCACCGGCGGCAACACCGGCGATTTCACCGCCATCCATCCCAGCGCAAGCGCCAAACCAAAGCGACCTAAATGCCGATGGCGGGTTTGGGAAACGGCTGCGTGAAGCGCAACATGGCTCCGCTACTCACGGCATACCGGGT
>CBAAAD010000503.1:0-2408 GCA_964658785.1 uncultured Methylobacterium sp. | reverse complement strand
CTGGCGCGTGCTCTGGACGAGTATTCCGAGCGGCTTACCTCGATGGTCGAGCGTGACCGCGAATTCAACTCCGACGTCAGCCATGAACTGCGCACGCCGCTGGCGGTGATTGCCAGCACGACAGAGCTGCTTCAAGGTTCACCCGATCTCACGGAAAAAATCAGCGAACGTCTGAAGCGTATCGAACGCGCGTCGCGTCAGGCGACCGAGTTGATCGAGGCGCTGCTGCTGCTGTCGCGCGCGGAGCGACGTGGCCCCACGCGCGGTGAAACCACTGAGGTGGGCAAGGTGGCGTCGGATGTCATTGAGAGCCAGCGGCCGCAGATGCGCGGCAAGCCGATCGAGATCGAGCTCAGCGTGAGCGACGCGGTGACCGTGAACGCGCCAGCATCGGTGCTCTCGGTCGCGCTGACCAACCTGATCGGCAACGCGATCAAGTACACGCTGGAAGGCAGCGTGCGGGTCGAGGTGGGAAACGGTCGCATCGAAGTGATCGATACGGGACCTGGGATCAAGCCGGAAGATGCCGAGCGGCTGTTTCAGCGCGGCGTTCGCGGTGAAGGCGCAGGCGGCAGCGGCGCGGGTCTTGGTCTGGCCATTGTCCGCCGCCTGTGCGAGTTGTACGGCTGGGACGTATCCATGCGTCCGCGCAGCGACACCAACGGAGCGATTGCCTGCATCGTGTTCGGAGGATAAGGTCGCGAGGCGATGAGCGAGGGCCGAGAAGTACGAAGCTCACTCGCTTCAGCACAAACTCTCGACCCTAGCCCCCGGAAAACGTCACACCGGCTCCAGCCAGCCCCAGCGATCGTTGGTGCGGCCGTCGAACAGTCCGAAGAACAGCTCCTGCAGCCGGCGGGTTACCCGTCCGGCCTTGCCAGCACCGACCTGCTTGCCGTCGACCGAACGGATCGGGGTGATCTCGGCCGCGGTGCCGCACATCAGGATCTCGTCAGCGAGATAGAGATACTCGCGCGGAATGTCGCGCTCGACCACTTCGATGCCGTCTTCGCGCGCAAGCGTCTTCAGCGTATCGCGCGTGATGCCGGCCAGGATCGAGGCGCTGGCCGGCGTGGTGTGCAGCACGCCGTCGAAAACGAGGAACAGATTCTCACCCGCGCCTTCGCTGAGCAGCCCGGTCGAGGCCAGCGCGATGCCCTCGCCAAAACCCAGCCGGCGCGCTTCGCGTGCGATCAGCTGGCCGGAGAGGTAATTGCCGCCCGCCTTGGCACCTGCAGGAATGGTGTTGGGCGCAAAACGCTGCCAGCTCGATACGCATGCGTCGATGCCGTTCTCCAGCGCCTCGGCGCCGAGGTAGGGGCCCATGGGCCACGCGGCCACGGCGACGTCGATCGGCGTTTCAGCGGAGAGGCCGAAGCCGCCCAGTCCGCGATAGGCAACCGGGCGCAGATACGCGGCGCCGAGCTCGTTCTTCTTGATCACGTCGCGGCAGGCGGCGGCCAGTTCATCGGCGGTATGCGGCAGCACCATGTCGTAGATGCGCGCCGACTGATAGAGCCGATGCAGGTGGTCGGTGAGCCGGAAAATGGCGGCACCGTCCGGCGTTGCGTAGCTGCGGATGCCTTCGAACACGGACGAACCGTAATGCAGCGCGTGCGACATCACGTGGGTGGTCGCGTCTTTCCAAGGCTTGATCTCGCCGTTCTGCCAGATCCACTCCGGGTACTGCTGCGCCATGACCGTTCTCCAATGGGGACCGCGCATGATAACTGCTGAGCGGTTGTACGGCATGTGTATAACCCGTGCCGAGGGGGTTTTAACGAATCGATGATTGTCACTGCGCCATGCGCAGCCAAAGGCATCCATACCGACGGACGATGCCATAGCGCAGCTCGCGCGGATTGCCGCTGCCGTCGTTACCTGCCAGATGCAGTACCAGCTGGCCGCTGCTGGAGGCATCGCTGGCCTGCATATCGTCAGCGGGCGAATCGCTGTTTTCTGAGGCCTGCGCGTTGCTGTCGTCGGGTGGCCCGGCGTCGAGCAGCGGTTGCTGCATCAACGCATGGAGCGCACGAATATCGGCGACGGCAGTTGTGCTGGTGTAGCCGCTCCACAGCATCAGTCCCGCCATCCGGTTCGCGTTGCGGTTGGCGAATGCGTCGATCACGCTTTGCCGCAGTTCGCTGAACGTTGACGCGCACAGAATCGGCGGCGGCTCGGCCGGCGTGGCGGCGAGCGTGGTGACATGGGTGAGCTCATCGCTCGGCTTGGGTGCCGGATGAACGGACGTCGCCTGCATGGACGCGCAGGTTTGGTCGGTAAACAGCGCGCGGCCGCTCGTGTCGATGCAGCGGTGAATTTCCGTTTGCGACCTGCCGGGCCATGCCCACAGGATCAGAGCAAACCAGAGCGAAAGTTTCAGCAGGCGCATGGCGGCAGCATAGCGG
>CBAAAD010000502.1:0-2411 GCA_964658785.1 uncultured Methylobacterium sp. | reverse complement strand
ACCGCCTGCTATATCCCGCTGGGCCACGACTACCCCGGCGCACCGACACAACTGCCGCGCGATACCGTGCTCGCCGCGCTCAAACCCATCTTCGAAGATGCCGACAAACCCAAGCTCGGCCAGCACGCCAAGTACGACATCAACGTGCTCAGTCATTACGACATCGCGGTGCAGGGGCTGAAGCACGATTCGATGCTCGAGTCCTACGTGTGGAACGCCACGGCGACGCGCCACGACATGGACTCGCTGGCGAAAAAATATCTCGGCTTCGACACCATCAAGTACGAACAGGTCGCCGGCAAGGGCGCCAAGCAGATTTCGTTTTCGCAGGTCGATCTCGACACCGCCTGCCGCTACGCCGCCGAAGATGCCGACATCACCCTGCGCCTGCACCACGCGCTGTGGCCCAGGCTCGAAAGCGTGCCGAAGCTGCGCGCGGTGTATCAGGACATCGAAATTCCGCTGGTACCGGTGCTGGCCGAGATGGAGCGACGCGGCGTGCTGATCGACGGCGACGTGCTGCGAACGCAGAGCCAGCAGCTGGGCAAGCGCATGCACGAGCTGCAGCAGCAGTCGTACAAGCTGGCTGGCCACGAGTTCAACCTCGATTCGCCCAAGCAGCTGCAGGCCGTGCTGTTTGACGAGCTCGGCCTGCAGGCGAAAATGAAAACGCCAACCGGCCAGCCGTCGACGAACGAAGAGGCGCTGGAAGCCATTGCCGACACGCACGAGCTGCCGCGCCTGCTGCTCGACTACCGCGGCCTGGCCAAGCTGCGCTCCACCTACACCGACAAGCTGTCCGGCATCGTCAATCCGCGCACCGGTCGCGTACATACCAGCTATCACCAGGGCTCGGTGGCGACCGGACGCATCTCGTCGTCCGAACCGAACCTGCAGAACATCCCCGTGCGCACCGAAGAGGGCCGACGCATTCGCCAGGCCTTTATCGCGCCGCCGGGCTGGAAGGTGATGGCGGCCGATTATTCGCAGATCGAGCTGCGCATCATGGCCCACCTTTCCAGCGACGAAGGCCTGCTGCGCGCCTTCCACGAAGGCGGCGACGTGCATCGCGCCACCGCCGCCGAAGTGTTCGGCGTACCCGCGGAAGAGGTCACCACCAACCAGCGTCGTGCGGCCAAGGCGATCAACTTCGGCCTGATGTACGGCATGAGCGCCTTCGGCCTGGCCAAGCAGCTCAGCGTCGATCGGGGCGAGGCCAGCGATTACATGGCACGCTATTTCTCGCGCTACCCCGGCGTGCGCGCCTACATGGACGCCACGCGCGAGCAAGCGCATCGCGATGGCTACGTTGAAACCATCTACGGCCGCCGGCTGTATCTGGAAAACCTCACCTCGCGCAATCAGGGCCTGCGTCAGGGCGCCGAGCGCGCGGCGGTGAATGCGCCGATGCAGGGCAGCGCCGCCGACATCATCAAGCGCGCGATGATTGCCGTTGCCGGCTGGCTCGAAGGTCGCGACGACGCCCACATGCTGATGCAGGTGCACGATGAACTGGTGTTCGAGGTGCGTGCAGACGCCGTGGACGAAGTGCGCGCCGCGGTGATCGAACGGATGTCCGGCGCCGCCGCACTGGCCGTGCCGCTGCTGGTCGATGTGGGCGTGGGCGACAACTGGGATGAGGCGCACTAGGTCCCGAAAGCCACGCTGATCTGTCAGACGCCGATTCCCCAACCGTCCGCCCCGAGCGTGGCGCAGCGGTGCCGAGGGGCAATGAGCCCGAGCTTCGCCACTAATCCATCCAAAACAACGACTTGTCACCGCCTCGTTTTTGAAATGAACCGCCCCTGACTATTTTTAAAAGATCGCTGCAACTTTCCCTGCAACCCGCGTTCAAATCTATCGGATGCACGCAACGGCATCCCCGGCGCGCCTACCTCCCTGGGCCGCCACCCGGTACAAACCTCTCCCCTGGGTTTTGTAACGGCCGGCCCCGAAGGTTCCCCCTAGCCTTCGGGGCCTTTTTTTGCCCGCGATAGGCCAGCGCCGTGGACTTTTTGTGCACAGGGCCGTCCGGCATACTCGCGGCTCAATCAATGGGGAGAATTTCATGCGCGCAGGTCTGATCATCGTCGGCATCCTTCTGCTGGTAGCCGGCATCTACGTCACCATGGGCAACGGCAGCTACAAGCAGACCGATACCGTGGCGCAGCTTGGGCCGGCGAAAATCGAAGCCACGCACACCAAGGCCGTGCCCGAATGGGCAGGTATTGCCGGCATCGTGATCGGTGGCCTGCTGGTCGTCGGTGGGTTCGTCAGCAAAAAGCGCTGAAGCCTTACCGAGCTTCTCCAAAAACCGCCGCCTCCACGGCGGTTTTTTTATGCCGGTTTTCATGCCGCATGCGCCAGCCCACGGAGACGCCGCCCGCTACAATGGCATCGATGGATGTCTC
>CBAAAD010000501.1:0-2426 GCA_964658785.1 uncultured Methylobacterium sp. | reverse complement strand
TGAACTGGGATCTGGCCGCAACGATCAACCACCAAACGGCTGCCCGATCTTTTGCTGCGTGGCCTCGTCCGGCCGGGCAACCAGGGCGCCGGTGCGCATCAGGCTGACCGCGTAATGACCCTGATCCACCAGCGGCAGAAACGCGCCGCTGCCGTAAACCGTGTCGACCTCGGGCAGCCAGTCGGGATACTGCTTGTGCAGGTCGAGCAGATCGAAACCGTCGGCGTGATCGAAGCTGACGACCGTGCGCGGTGCGGTCATTTCCTGGCTGGCGTCGTCGTATCGACCGGACAGGCGATCGAGCCGGTAAAGCGGCGGCAGACCGGACAGCAGGGCCGGCAGCTTCCATTTCAGCACGATCGCTTCCACCCGCCAGTCGTCGCCGGCCAGCTCGACCTGCCGCGTGCTGCCGTCCGGCCAGCTCAGCGTCAGCGCCCAGCGCTGCGGCGAAAGAATATGGGCCTCGATGTCGACCACCGGCGTCTCTTCGCTCAGCAGGCGGTAGCCGCGCAGCGCGTAACCGGTGCCGCCAAGCAGCAGCGCCAGCGCGAAAAACACCAGACAAAGCAGCGCGCGTCCGCTGGCGGCCAGCCCACGGCCCGCGTGCAGGCGCTGGCGCAGCGCCACCAGCTGCACAAGAGTGATCAGCAGGAAAACCGCCGCCAGCACCAGCAGCACGGTCATCGGCATACGCAGCCATGTGCTCCAATCCATCGTGAGATTCCTCGCCGCGCGGGCGTAACGTGATTCGCGCATCATAACGGCATGGCCATGCGATGCCGCGATCGGTCGAGCGCGCGTCGCTATACTGCAGGCCTCTTCAGGAAACCTTGTCATGCGCCGACCGATCCCGCTGAATTCGCTTTTGCTTGTCTCATGCTGCGTTGCCACCGGCATGCTCGCCGGCTGTGGCCAGAAAGGCCCGCTGTATCTGCCGCCCGCCACCAAGCCGGCACCGGCATCGGCCGCCAGCACGATAAAACCGCAGCAGCCGGCCATCACGGGGAATAACGTGGTCCCCAACAACGAGCGGCCGGACAGCACGCAGTACTGAGTCGCCCGACCATGATGAAGCAGCGCTTTTCGAAGATGCACGGCATCGGTAACGACTTTGTCGTGCTCGACTGCCGCGACACGCCGTTTTCGATGACCGCCGCGCAGATCCGCGCCATGGCCGATCGCCACACCGGCGTTGGATTCGACCAGCTGCTGAGCATTGGCGCGGCAGTCGACCCGACGTGCGCGTTTAACTACGGCATCACCAATGCGGATGGCTCGCCGTCGGGACAGTGCGGCAACGGCGTGCGCTGCGTCGCCGCGTGGCTGCACCGGGAGGGCGCGCTGGCGATCGGCGAGACCATACGCATCGAAAGTCCCTCCGGTCCGGTCGCCTTGCATTTGATCGATGCGAACGAAGTCGTTGTCGATATGGGCGTGCCCGCGTTCGAGCCCGCGCAGGTTCACTTCGACGCCCGAGAGATCGCAACGCAGTATGCCATTGAGGTAGACGGTACGACGCTGAACATCGGCGCCGTGTCGATGGGCAACCCGCACGCCGTGATCGAAGTGGACGATCTGCAGCATCCTGACCTGGCGCGCCTGGGCCCGCTGATGTCCACCCACGGGCGTTTTGCCGAGGGCGTCAACGTCGGCTTTGTGCAAATCATCGATCGCGGTCACCTGCGCCTGCGTGTGCACGAACGCGGCGCGGGCTGGACGCAGGCCTGCGGCACGGGAGCGTGCGCCGCGATGGCGGTGCTGCATCAGCGCGGTGTCGTGGATCACAGCGTGCAAGTGAGCCTGCCGGGAGGCACCTTGCAGATCGATTGGGCGGGCCGCGGCCAGCCGCTGTGGATGAGTGGGCCGGCGACGTTCGTGTTTGAAGGCGAGTGGTTTGTTCCCGCCTCGCTGCCCTGACGCTTGCCGATCCACGCGGAGCGTATTCCAGCGCTTTTGCCAAACCCCCCAGTTGAAGCGCCGGCCGGTCCATCGCACACTGGCCGGGCTGACGTGAGTTTCTACGTGACACGAATCTGTCCCGACCCGCCCTGCTTTGAGGTACCCCGCGCATGACCGCCACCCTGCTCGATGACGCTACACAGGCGCGCGTTGTTGCCTCCTATCTGAAGCTGCATCCGGAATTCCTCAGCGACTACCCGGAGCTGGCGGCGCAGTTGAAGATGCCGCACGACAAGGGTCCGGTCGCCTCGCTGGCCACCTACCAGTTGCAAAGCCTGCGCGAGAAAAACGCCGAGCTCGAGCGCCGCTTGGCCGAACTGATCGCCATTGCCGCGGAAAACGAAAAGCTGATGGAGCGCGTGCACGCGTTGACCGTCGCCCTGCTGCGCGCTAACACGATCGAGGTCACCGCGCGCAGCGTGGTGGCCAAACTCACCGCGGATTTCCACACCGATCAGGTGCGTCTG
>CBAAAD010000500.1:0-2442 GCA_964658785.1 uncultured Methylobacterium sp. | reverse complement strand
ACTCTTCGCACCACCCTGAGCCAGGCAGGTAGAAGTCATCCAAGCAACAGCGAGAGGCCTGAAAACGCAGGCCTCACTTCCTATCGATCGCCATCGGTTATCGGCGCTGGCAAACCTTCCCAGCGCGCGACCACGACGGCCGCCACGGCGTTGCCAACAATATTCGTCGCCGATCGCCCCATATCCAGGATGTGATCAACCGCCAGCACCAAGGCAATGCCGCTTTCGGGTAGCTTGAAGTAATGCAGCGTCACCGCCATCACGGCGATCGCTGCGCGAGGCACACCAGCAACACCCTTCGTCGTCACAAGCAGCAAGCCGAACAGCGCCACCTGCTGGCCCAGCGTCAGCTCGATGCCGTAGGCCTGAGCGATAAAGAGAATCGCAAACGCGCAGTACATCATCGCGCCGTCCAGATTGAACGAATAGCCCAGCGGCAAGACAAAGCTGGCGATGCGCCGTGGAATGCCAAAGTCGACCAGCTGCTCAAGCAGCCGCGGATACGCCGCCTCCGACGACGACGTGGCGAACGCCAGCAGAGCGGTGTGGCGGATGCAGTACATCAGGCGCAGCCCACGCCGGCCAACTATCCATGCAAGCGCGGCCGTCAGCAACAGCCACAGCATGCCCAGCTCATTTCAAGTCCAATGAGGATAGCTTTTCTCCCGTCTTATAGTTCGAGGTTAACTCAGACCTTTGCAGGAATGTCCCCTATCGTTGCTCGATCACCCAAAAACTGGCGCTTATAGCCATCCGTTCTATCGACATGAAAAACTATCGACTAATTTTTAAGGCACGTTTTATGGATCGTCGCCTTCAATGGGACAGGTGCGCACGGCATCTAAAAAAGTCTCTTTTGTAGCCTTCGAGAAGGCATCGACGTAAGAAACAAAGTCGCCGTCGACTGTGCCTGCCTCGATCACGGTCAGAAGACCCGTTTGGGGACAAAGCTCCAGTTGCACGTATGCAAAAGACCTCTGACGCGAAGATCTATAAACAACCTCTACCACGCGCCGGTTATTTTTGAATACGTTATCCATAACCAGCGGCGACTTGAAATCCAGCCCGAAAATCCATCGATATTTTGGCGCCGCGCGAGCGTAGGAGTGGACGTAGGCCGAGCCTAAATCCACGGCAAGTGCTCGATCGTAAGAGAATCTGTACGGCGTCCCAGCCGCGTGAGCCGTCAGGATCAGCGGCACCGAAAGCACACCTGACCACCACAATCTTTTGCCGGGATTCACAAGGGCGCCTCGAAGTAGCTAGAAAGACCAGTGGCCATCATCGTGGTGATCTATGTCTTTCGTCTATCCGCCTCGGGTCGGAAACGAGCAGAAAACTGACGCAAACCCAAAATAGCGTCAAACTCTTTCGCGCAAATCGGCACTCCCGGCGAGCTACATGCACGTGTAAATATCCTGCCCGCAAAAAGCCACAGCCGCCGCCCCGGCAAGCCTTATGAGCCGCGCAGGATCGGCAAGATGTGTTCACAACTGATTGCCTGAATTAATCGTGCGATTCCGGCCGATCGCCGAAATTAGGGAGCGTTATGAAGCTTTGGATTATTGCCGTATGTCTGCTGGCTATCGGGGGCAGCGCACGCGCGGATAACAATGTCTGGCAACCTTCTGCCGGGCATACGCAATTGCCGATATGGCCGGGAACCGCGCCCGATTTGCAGAGCGTTCCCGGCCCGGAGAGCGTCACCATCACGCCGGCCCAAACCTATGGCGCCATCACCAACGTGACGCGCCCCACCATGACGGTGTATGCCCCAAAGGGTGAAAACACCGGCGCCGCCGTCGTGGTGATTCCCGGGGGCGGCTTTCAGATGCTGGCCATCGATCTGGAAGGCACCGAGGTTTGCGACTGGCTGACATCACGAGGCATCACTTGCGTGCTGCTGAAGTACCGCGTGCCGAGCGTGCCGTATGTCTGGCAGTGCAACTGTCGCCCGCACAACCTGACCACGTCCGTGCCATCGCTGGAAGATACTCAGCGAACGCTGCGGTTGGTTCGCCTGCATGCTGCCGACTGGCATATCGATCCACACAAGGTGGGCGTGCTCGGATTTTCGGCGGGCGGCTATCTGGTGGCCGAGGTCAGTACGCGATTCAAGCACGACCTGTACAAGCCAATGGACGCGGCTGACAAGGAAAGCAGCCGGCCGGATTTCGCCATAGCGATCTATCCGGGGCACCTGACGGAAGACAACGGCAAGTTGAACAAGAATGTTCCGGTCTCGCACGACACGCCACCAACCTTCCTGGCCCAGGCCGAAGACGACAACGTGGATGGCGTACAGCAATCGCTGGTTTATTACGCCGCGTTGAAAAAGGCCGACGTGCCGGTGGAAATGCACCTGTACGCCAACGGCGGCCATGCGTTCGGGCTGCGGCCCAGCAAGTTTCCGATCAGCGGCTGGCCTGCGCTGGTCGAGGT
>CBAAAD010000499.1:0-2459 GCA_964658785.1 uncultured Methylobacterium sp. | reverse complement strand
CGCAGCGTCGATCGCGGCTGGGTCGAGCGGGTGGCGCGCGTGATCGATATCCCGTTCTGCGTCGCCGGCGGCATTCGCTCGGTCGATGAAGCGCGCGCGGTGCTGCACGCCGGTGCCGACAAGATTTCGGTGAACTCGCCCGCGCTGGAGCGCCCCGCGTTGATCGACGAACTGGCCGCCGCGTTCGGCGTGCAGTGCGTGGTGGTCGGCATCGATTCGCTGCGCGACGCCGACGGCGAATGGCACGTGCGGCAATACACAGGTGACCCCAACAAGACCCAGGCGCTGTCGCGCCGGACGCTGGACTGGATGATCGAAGCGCAGCAGCGAGGCGCCGGCGAGATCGTGCTCAACTGCATGGGCAGCGACGGCGTGCGCAAAGGTTACGATCTTGAGCAGCTTTCCGTGGCGCGTGCGGTATGCCACGTGCCGCTGGTGGCTTCCGGCGGCGCGGGTACGCCCGAGCACTTCCGCGATGCCTTTATCGAAGCCGACGTCGACGGCGCCTTGGCCGCCAGCGTGTTTCACTCCGGCGCCATCGCCATTCCCGAACTCAAACAGTATCTTCGCGCCGAAGGCGTCGCGGTACGTTTGTAAGTACTGAGCTGGGAACAGCGATGAAGCATCAACCTCGAATTCCTCCGTCCTCAAAACCCCGTTCTCACTGAGCGCAACTCGCATGGCGAGTGGAGTCGAAGTGCACGCCGGCGCAACCCCGCGCTCACGGCCAACGCCCGACCGATGCCACACGCTCGAACAGGAATATCAATGACCAACGATCCCAACACTGACCTGAGCCGCCTCGACTGGGCCAAGGGCGACGGTCTGCTCCCCGCCATCGTCCAGCACTGGCACAGCGGCGAAGTGCTGATGCTCGGCTATATGAATGCCGAAGCGCTGGCCCATACGCAAGCCAGCGGCCACGTCACGTTTTTCAGCCGCAGCAAGCAGCGCCTGTGGACCAAGGGCGAAAGCTCCGGCCATGTGCTCACCCTCAAAACCATCCGCATCGACTGCGACGCGGACACCTTGCTGATCCAGGCCGAGCCGCACGGCCCTACCTGTCACGAAGGTACATCCAGCTGTTTCGGCGGCAGCGCCGACGTTCGCCCACCGCTGGGCTTCCTGGCCGAACTCGACGCGCTCGTCGCGCAACGCCACGCCGAACGTCCCGAAGGCAGCTACACCACCAGCCTGTTCGAAGGCGGCATCCGCCGGATGGCCCAGAAAGTCGGCGAAGAAGGCGTCGAGACAGCGCTGGCCGCCGTCGTGCAGGACGATGCCGAACTGCTGGGCGAGTCGGCGGATCTGATCTTTCACCTTACGGTAGTGCTGCGTGCGCGCGGGTTGTCGCTGACTGACGTGGTGGCGTTGCTGGCCGAGCGGCACGCCGTGCGTGTCGGGCACTAAGAAACGGTCAGCGACCATCAGGCAAGAGCCGCCGCGGCCTAGTCGACGACCACAACCAAATGCCGCTAACCGGCCAGGAACTGCCATTCAACGATTGACATGAGGAGCAGCACAAAGCTTGCGATGTGGGCTTCTGTCCGACGCCACGATGGAAGAGGTTAGCTTTAACCGTTTTGGCCTTGGACATCACGTTGAAACGCTAACGCTGCTGACCGATCACCAAGATAGCGTGGGACACCTCCGATAGCCATGAAGCCACCTAACGGTTGCGGATGGGGGCCGATGATCAGACCCCCTGCGCAGTTATGTGCGCGGCAGCCACTGATGACAGTGGTGGTGTTGGTAATTAAAATGTGCTCAGGGCGAACTAGGATCTCCACGCCGTTTCGCAGGAAACGACCTCGCTGAATGACGACCTTGCTGGGAGGACAAAACTCAATCTCCAACAGGATTTGCCTGTGGCCCTCTCGAATGGTCAGCGTGGTACCAACAAGTTGGATGTCCCACGGGAGCGTGGATTGAAATAGTTGATTGTTCTTGATGTGAAGAACTGGAACGTTGAACTCGTCGAAGACAACAAGGTTTAGCAGCAGGTGCCCGTCGCCGAGGACGAAACCAAGTAGCGGCAGCCCGTCCACGCTTATGGGGACCATGAACGTACCGTAGCCTGAGTCTTCGCACGTGAATGAATTGCTCCCGACAATAATCTCGGCATAGCGCCCAGAAAAATGAAGGTCGTAAGGCTTGTGGACGCCTTCTCTGAAGTTGAACAGCGCTGCGTTGAACTCATGTACAACCTCTTTGGGGAGCAAGCCAGCTGTCTTTTCGCGGTGATGCTGATCGCACAGCAAGGTGATCTCTTCGGCAACATGGCGCCGAACAGCCGCCCACTCCTCCATGTGCTCGTACTCGTAGAGGGGAAGCCCGCAGACGACGCAACCAAAACCACACCGCTGCCGAACCTCGCGTTGGATTGGGAGTGGAATGTTCCTGCTATTTGGAGCTACGTCGGGCAACAATTTTGTCATTGCATATCTCGTCAAATGAGG
>CBAAAD010000498.1:0-2460 GCA_964658785.1 uncultured Methylobacterium sp. | reverse complement strand
CAATTCATGCCGGACCCGATCAGCTCAGCTCAGCTCGATCCGTATAGCCGACCAAGCGTGTTGGGGCCTCAAGCTGCTCAGTCGCGGCTTCATGCCGGCATAAGCCGCCCATCACGATCCGGCATATCGATAAAGCGAATCATCATTTTGCTGGGCCGGCCGTTCCGTCGACACTGGATAAAGCACGCTGTGCCTCTGTATCGGGCTAGTTTTTCGGTCCGGACGTTCGACAGGCTTTTTCCAGGGGGAGCGATGAATCAAGTAACGCGTGAGTTGCCGCAGCGCAGTGAAGTTGCCGCTCGCGGTGTCGGAAAGAGCCGGAAAGGACTTTTCTCGAATGAAGACTGGTGGTCGGTTTGGGTGGGACTGCTGCTGGTGGCCCTGGCGTGGTTGACCTTTGCCTCGGGCAGCAGCATCAAGTGGCTGGCCTCGGCGCCGGCGAAGTGGACCAGCCTTGCGCAGGCCGGAGCCGATCTTGCTGCGCATCTGCCGAATTACGTTGCGTTGTTTGTCGTGTTTGCCGTGCTGTTTGGTGCTGCCCTGGCGGTGTTGAAACAGCGGCTCGCGCATTTTTTGCCTGCATTTCTGATTCTGTTTGTGGTCTCGCTGCTAATTTTTGAAGTCGCCGCGTGGACGCAGGCCTCGCACTACAACCTGGAAGCGCCGCTGGTGGCGCTGTTGCTCGGGCTGATCGTGTCGAATGTGGTGGCTTTGCCGGCATGGTTTCAGGCGGGTCTTCGGGTGGAGTTTTTTATCAAGGTCGGCATCGTGCTGCTGGGTGCAACGCTGCCGTTCACGCTGCTGGTGTGGGCCGGGCCGGTGGCGGTAGGGCAGGCGACGGTGGTGTCGCTGCTGACTTTCTTCGTGATCTTTTTCACCGGCCGCGAGCTGGGGCTGGATCGCCGCTTTGCCGCCGTGCTGGGCGTGGGCGGCGCGGTATGCGGCGTGTCGGCGGCTATCGCGATTGCTGGCGCCGTGCGTGCCAAGCGCGAGCAGGCGTCGGTGGCGATTACCCTGGTGGTGCTGTGGGCGATCGTGATGATCTTCGTGCTGCCGTTCGCCTCGCATGCGCTCGGTCTGTCGACCGGCGTGGCCGGTGCATGGATCGGTACGTCCGAATTTGCCGACGCGGCCGGTATCGCCGCGGCGCAAGCTTACGGCGACATCGCGCGCAACGCCGGTGGTGCCATCGCCGGCGCGCCGGAAGCGGCGCTGCAGAATTTCACCCTGATGAAAGTCGTCGGGCGCGATATCTGGATCGGTATCTGGGCATTCGTGCTGGCCTGGGTGGCCACCACGCGCTGGGACGCTTTCGACGATGGCGTGCAGGTCAAGAAGGTCGACGCCGGTGAAATCTGGGCGCGCTTTCCGAAGTTCGTGATCGGCTTTGTGATCGCCTCGGCGCTGATCACCTGGGTCGCCAGCGGTTACTCGCTGGCCGATTATCGCAAGGTGGTGACGCCGGGTCTGGTGGCGCCGATCACCGCGCTGCGCACCTGGGCTTTCACCTTCTGCTTTCTCAGCATCGGGTTGACCACGCGGCTGGGTTCACTGAGCAAGACTGGCTGGAAGCCGTTCCTTGCGTTTACTGCCGGCGTGATCATCAACATCATCATCGGCTACGTGATGTCGGTACACGTGTTCGCCGGGTATTGGAACAGCGTGGGCCACTGATGCCGGCGTTGCCCGTGGTTGCGCATAACAGAGCGCCTCCTGTGCAGGACGCGCGGGTGGCTGTCTCGCGCTGTGGCGACTGCCGCCATCGCCTGGACGATCGCCTGGCGATCGAGCAGCGCGTTGCCGGGCTGGCTGTGTTCGGCTCGGCTTATGGCGCAAGCATCGGAGCAAGCAGGCTTTGTGTCTTGCATGACCGGCTGGTGTCGCCGGACGACCGCTGCGCGGGGTTTGTGCCGATCACGATCCTTGCGGCACCCGTCAATCAAGGCTGAGCCTGCGTGATGCGCTTACGCGTGTGTGTCGTCGCCCTCGCCGCCGGTCTTTGCGACATCGCCAGCGTCATCCTGCTTGGTTGCCGCCAGATCCTTCAATAGCTGAAAAATCTCCCGATACGCGCGCGGCGGCTTGTTCGGCGTTTCTTTCTCGATGCGCGCCTTGCGCACCAGTGAGCGCAGGTGCTGGCGATCGACCTGCGGGTGTTCGCCGATAAGCTCGGACAGCGCGGCTTCGTCTTCGTTGATCAGGCGGTCGCGCATCGCTTCGAGGCGATGCATGGCGGCGTTTTCCTGGCGCTGCTTTTCGCGATTTTCGCCGAGTTCGGCGCGCACCGAAGCGAATACCTCATCCTCGTAGCGGCGCAT
Source organism: uncultured Methylobacterium sp. (assembly GCA_964658785.1). GTDB lineage: Bacteria > Pseudomonadota > Gammaproteobacteria > Xanthomonadales > Rhodanobacteraceae > Rhodanobacter. The sequence continues at coordinate 142 of CBAAAD010000498.1, read as the reverse complement.
GACCTTGGCCAGAAACGCCAGCTGCCGCTTGTGCGCGATGTGCGCGGTGATGTTGCGCGTGCGGGTGATTTCGTCGCGCACGTCGTCGGGCAGCTCCAGCTTGGCCAGCCGGCTGGGCTGCATTTCGACCAATTGGCTGGCC
>CBAAAD010000497.1:0-2469 GCA_964658785.1 uncultured Methylobacterium sp. | reverse complement strand
CAAGCTAACCTGCGTGTTCGTGGATACCGGCCTGCTGCGCTGGAAAGAAGGCGACCAGGTGATGGCGACCATGGCCGAGGCCTCTGATGATCACGGCATGGGCGTCAAGGTGATCCGCGTCGATGCGCAGAACCGCTACTTCGACGCGCTGGCCGGCGTTAGCGATCCGGAAGCCAAGCGCAAGATCATCGGCGGCCTGTTCATCGAGATTTTCGACGAGGAATCATCCAAGCTCACCGCCGATGGCGCGGGCGCGGTGAAGTGGCTGGCGCAGGGCACGATTTACCCCGATGTGATCGAGTCCGCCGGCAGCAAGACCGGCAAGGCGCACGTGATCAAGAGCCACCACAACGTCGGCGGCCTGCCGGCGCACATGAAGCTCAAGCTGGTCGAGCCGCTGCGCGAGCTGTTCAAGGACGAGGTTCGCCGCATCGGCGTGGAGCTGGGCCTGCCGCGCGAGATGGTCTATCGCCATCCGTTCCCCGGTCCCGGCCTGGGCGTGCGCATTCTTGGCGAGGTGAAGCGCGAATACGCTGATCTGCTGGCGCAGGCCGATGCGATCTTTATCGATGAACTGCGCAAGGCCGATCTGTACGACAAGACCAGCCAGGCGTTTGCCGTGTTTCTGCCGGTGAAGTCGGTCGGCGTGGTCGGCGACGCGCGCGCCTACGAATGGGTCATTGCGCTGCGCGCGGTGGAAACCATCGACTTCATGACGGCGCACTGGGCGCATCTGCCGTACGAGTTCCTTGGCCGCGTCTCGAATCGCATCATCAACGAACTGCGCGGCGTGTCCCGCGTCGTCTACGACATCAGCGGCAAGCCGCCGGCGACCATCGAGTGGGAGTGATCGGGGGGCTCAACGGAAATTCCGACGTGCCACCCAGTACGTCGCTCCCTGTGATCCGTAACGCTCTTCATGCTGCTGTCCGCGGCTCAATACGAAGGTATCGCCCGGCAGCAGATGGCGTGTTTCGCCGTCGCAGGTGAGCCACATCTCGCCCTTGGTCACCACGGCATCCGCGTCAAAGGGATGGGCGTGAGAAGCAATCACGCTATCGGGTGCCCACTCGCGCACCAGCGCTTCGTCGAAGCCCGAAGCGAGCGCTTCCTCTTTGAATGCCGAGAATGAATCGGTTTTCTTGATCATTGTTGACTCCCGAACTTGTCCAGAATATCAGGACGAGGGTGCACCGGCCTGACGACGCGGATCGGCTTTGGCGAACGCATCAAGCGCCTCACAGGCGGCCATGACGCGATTGACCGTGGGGATATCGGTGACTTCGATCTTGAAAACGCGCATCACCACGATGATGCTGGCCAGACAGATGTCGGCCTGAGTAGGCGTATCGCCGTGGCAGAAGGTACCGGTTTCCTTTTCGCTCGCAAGACGCTTTTCCAGCGCCTGCAAACCGGTGGTGAACCAGTGCGTCTGCCAGGCTCGCCAGGCGGCATCGTCGAAGTGGCCAGCGCCAGTGAGATATTTTTTGATGCGCGGCGTGATCAGCGGATGGGTGTCGGCCGCCAGCATGGCAGCGAGCGATCGCACGCGCGCGCGCGCATGCGTGCCCACGGGCAGGAGCGCAGGCGTCGGGTAGGTTTCATCGATGAATTCGAGGATCGCCAGCGACTGGGTCAGCGGTGATGACGACTGTCCCTCACCGTGATCCAGCACCGCGGGGATCGCGCCCATCGGATTGATTTTCAGAAAAGCTTCGCTGCGCTGTTCCCCCGCATCGATATCGACGTTGTGTTCGTAAGGCGAAACGCCCTTGAGATTGAAGGCCACGCGGACGCGATACGTCGCCGACGTGCGCCAGAAGGAGAAGAGTTCGAAACGGGCAGCGTCAGTCATGGCGACTCCTTTGACTACGGTAGTGACGGTAAACTGGTGACGTACTTGCAGCGCTATTTCCGTCAGGATCCTTGCATTTTTCAATGAACGATAACGTGATTGCAGCAGAATCCGACTCGCCCTTCAGCGGCACCGACGTGGCGCATATGCGTCGCGCGCTGCAGCTGGCGGAGCATGCGCGCGATGCCGAAAACGAGGTGCCGGTCGGTGCCGTTCTGGTGCTTGACGGCGATATCGTGGGGCTGGGCTGGAATCGCAACATCACCTTGCACGATCCCACGGCGCACGCGGAGATTCAGGCGCTGCGTGCCGCCGGCGAAAAGCTGGCCAATCATCGCCTGTCCGGCGCCACGCTTTATGTCACGCTGGAGCCTTGCTCGATGTGCGCCATGGCGATGATCCATGCGCGGGTAGGGCGCGTGGTTTACGGCGCGGTGGATCCCAAGACGGGTGCCGCCGGCAGCGTGTTCGATACGCTGGTGTCGGATAAGCACAATCATCGCGTCGATGTCAGCGGCGGCCTGTTGGCGGAGGAATCGGCCACGCTGCTGCGCGAGTTTTTTCGGGCGCGTCGCTAGGTTTGAACCCCAAGCGTCGGCTTAGAGAAACGACAG
>CBAAAD010000496.1:0-2473 GCA_964658785.1 uncultured Methylobacterium sp. | reverse complement strand
AGGTGGGTATGCCACTCCGGATGCAGCTTCTCGGTGGTGCGGCTGGCCATCCACGAGGCAAAGCCTTCGTTGAGCCACAGGTTGTCCCACCAGCGCATGGTGACCAGATCGCCAAACCACTGGTGCGCCATTTCGTGAGCGGCGGTATTGAACACTTCCTGCTTGTCGGTCTGCGTGGCGATGGCTGGGTTCAGCAGCAGGCCGTACTCGAAGGTAAAGATCGCCCCCCAGTTTTCCATCGCGCTGAAGAACTGGCTCTGGCCCGGCGCGGCAATATTGTCCAGCTTGGGCAGCGGGTAGGGCACGCCGAAATACTGGTTGTATTCGTGCAGCACGTCCTTGGCTGACTTCAGCGCAAAATCGGCCTGACCGACCGAGCCCTTCTGCGCGATCACGCCGATCTCGGTGCCATCGGACGTGGTGGTGGCGCGATCGAACTGGCCAGTGCCGAAAAACAGCAGATAGGTCGACATTTTCGGCGACGGCTGGAACGTCACGCGGCTCAGGCCGTTGGCCAGCTTGGTGGTCGAGGCCGCCGGCATGTTGCTTACTGCCATCTGGTCCGACGGTACGGTCACGTCGAGGTTGAAGGTGGCCTTATAAGCGGGCTCATCCCACGAGGGAATAAAGCGGCGCGCGTCGGAGTTCTCGAACTGCGTGTAGAGCGCGCGCTGCTTGCCGGCCTTGGTGTCATAGTCCAGCGCAAACAGGCCGTTGGCCTGGGTGCCGATCTTGCCGGTGTAGGTCATCGCCAGCTTGTAGCTGCCGGTGGCCAGCGGCTTGGCGAAGGTGAACGTCGCCGTCTGTGCGTCGGCATCGATGCTCACCTTCGGCGTCGCCACGGGCTTGCCGTCGACGGATGTCAGTGCCACTTTCGAGAACGCCATGTCCTCGGCATTGAGGGTGATGCTGGCGGTCGGCTGCTGCACGTCGATGGTGACGGTGACCTGGCCGTCGAAATTCATCGCCGCCGCGTGCGGAACAATGGACACGTCGTAATGGCTCGGCACCACGCCCCGCGGCAGCTGGGTCGGCGCCAGCGCCGATGCGTCGGCTGGCGCGTTAGTCGGCGCGGCGATGCCGACAAGGCTCGCACTGCCGAGGGCCAGGGCAATACCCGATACCAGCAACCGGCGCATATAGAGTGTCCGCATGACGATTTGCTCCCCAAAACCGTCGATGCTGGAGGGGATGCGCTCCGGCTGACACTGCCGAAAGTCATGCCTGCGACGCTGGCGGTCTCAGGCGACGAACCTCGGCCGTGCGAGTTACTCGCGACGCCCAGGCTTGGCTACTTGAGTCGTAACACCTGCTTTGGTCCAAGCTCTCTTTAATTGGCGAAGCTGGGCGCGCAGCGACCATAACCAGCCACGTCACGAACGTATTAAATGCAAATTAACTTGCATTTACTGGCTAGAAATGGCATTTAATTTGTATGCCAAAGCGAACGCCCCCAACCCATCCGCAGTCCCGCCGGCAGATTGTGGCGCTGGGGCAGCGGTTGCGCGCGGCTCGTTTGCGGCGAAAGATGACCCAGCCGATGCTGGCCGAACGCGTGGGAGTCAGTGTGCCCACCATCGGCAAATTGGAAGATGGGGATCCCTCAACCAGCTTTGCCACGATGCTGCGTGTACTCACGGTGCTTGGCCTGGCGGCAGACATCGATTTGCTGGCTGCACAGGACACGCTCGGTCGTAGCCTGCAGGACAGCGAGTTGAAGCGGCCCATGCCGCGGCGTGCCCGCTCTGAGACCACCGCGAAAAAGGCTATCGCGCCTCCATCGTCCGATCCGGCGCCAGCGCCACAATCGGCAACGAGGAAAAAGCCGTGAGCGTGGTGCATGTTTGGATCGACGACGACCAGCTGGGCGATCCCACGCTCGCCGGCAGTCTTGTGCGGTCCACCAGCAAAACCGGGCAGGCGGTGCGCTTCGAGTACAGCAACGGCTGGTTGGATGATGCCGGCCCTGTATCGAGCTTCGAGCTGGACAGCGATCTGGTGCTCTCCTCTGGCCCGCTTTACGCAAGCGCCGGTGCAAACCATTTGTCCGGCATCTTCATGGACTGCTCGCCGGACCGCTGGGGCAAGATGCTGATGGAGCGGCGCGAGGCCATCGAGGCCAGGGCAGAGGGGCGGCGCATCCGGGCGTTGCACAGCTGGGACTTTTTGCTCGGCGTCAACGACGCGTCGCGCATGGGCGCGATTCGTCTGCAAGACGCGGAGACTTCCCGGTTTCTGGATACCCGTGCACTGGGTGTGCCGCCGCTCACTGAACTTCGCGCGCTGGAGGCGGCGGCGGATAAGGTCGAGCGCGGCAGCGATGCCGACGTCGCGCGCTGGATCGGGCAATTGATGGCACCCGGAGCGTCACTCGGTGGCGCCCGGCCCAAAGCAGGTTTCTGCGACACCGACGGGCAGCTGTGGCTGGCAAAATTTCCCTCGGCGGAGGATCGGCGCGACGTTGGCCTTTGGG
>CBAAAD010000495.1:0-2484 GCA_964658785.1 uncultured Methylobacterium sp. | reverse complement strand
ATACTGATTGCAGCGGTTTTTGCGTTCCTCATAATTCGTAAAGCGCGTTTTCGATCGGTTCCCGCGCCCTCGCCATTGCAGCTGTTGGAAGACACGGTAGTACGCTTCTTGGAAAGGCGCCCACATCATTGGGTTAGCGAATCGACCATCGTGGACACAATGAACCTTCCAGAGGCTCTGACTAATCAAGCTTTGGGAAATCTGACGGATCGTGGCCTAGTTCGGCACAAGTACGACCGCTATACCGGAATGGCTTATACCTTGAGCGCGTTTGGTATTGCATATGCCGAGAAATTACGCGGTCATGGGTAGGAGTGCAGATAGAAAACATTCGCCCACAAAAAAGCCCCTAAAATCAGGGGCTTAATCGTTTATATGGCGGAGAGAGCGGGATTCGAACCCGCGATACGTTTGACCGTATACACACTTTCCAGGCGTGCTCCTTCAACCACTCGGACACCTCTCCACTTGCTCTAACTAGAACGATTGCAACCTGCACGAGCGGGATATGTTCGGCTCATCCCGAGCCTCACCCCTCACTACGTTCGGGGCCAGCCTGCGGCTGTCCTTGTCGTTCCAGACGAATTTGTCGAACCCGCGATACGTTTGACCGTATACACATCTCCAGCCGGCAGTTTCGAGAATATCCTTCAACCACTCGGACACCTCTCCTTGCAACCTCTTCCATCAAGCCATCCGGCCCGACAAAGAAGCGGAAGGATAGCGTCCGGGGCCATTACAGGCAAGCAAACCTCACATGATTCAACCCGCATCGGCCCTCGGCGGGGCGGGCTGGGCCAGCGCGACGCGTTCGTTGGTGCCGGCGATACGAAACCCGCGGGCAACGAGCGCAGCCCCGTCGGCGGCGCTGCCATAGTGGTAGAGCAGGCATTGCGAACGCAGCGAAGCGGCGTATTCACGCTCAAGATCGTCCACGCCCGTGTGCGAAGGATTGCCGATAACGCCGCAATCGTGCGCGATCAGCTCCGGGCCACCGGCGTAGCGCTCCAGCACCTCCGGAATCGGCCGCGTGTCGCCGGTGTAGACAAAGCTGCCGTCCAGCGCCACGCCATACGAGGTTCCCGGCGCGTGGTGGCGGGTGCCGAACACGTCGAACCACAGCCCCTCCAGCCAGAATCCGCGCGTGCACGGCACCAGCCGGAAGGCCTCCCAGTAATTGACGCCGCCTTCGGCCAGCGCGCCCGGGTAGTCCGCCACGCGCGCCTGCAGCCACGGCAGCAGCGCGGCATGCAGAAAGACCTTGGTGGTACCGCGCAGGGCCTCGTCAAACCACAGCCGGAAAAACAGACGCTCCAGCCCCGCGACATGGTCCATATGCGTATGTGTGATGAACAACGCGGACGGCGGTTTACCGTAGGCCGCCTGATAACGGTCCAGCGTATCGGGGCCACAGTCGATCAACAGCAAAGGTTCGCCGTCACGCTCGAGCACCGCCGACGACGAGCCCAGCTCCACCGCATGGGCGGCGCCGACGCCGAGAAAGTGCAGATGCCAGTTCATGCGCCAAATGTACGCTGATAGGTCTGCAGCAGGGGCTGCCAGATGGCCTGATCGAATGCCGCATCACTCTGCGCGGCAGCCCCGAGCTTTATCAGCGAGCGACGCAGACGCTGCAGATTGGCAAGCCGCCACGCCTGCGCAGGCGCGCGCAGCTCGCCGCGATCGAAGTCGATGAGGTAGAGCTGCCCCGGCGTCACGAGAATATTGTGCGCGTTCAAGTCGGCATGCCAGACGCCTGCCCGATGGAACCGAGCGATCAGCACGCCGACCTGGGCCCCCATGTCCGCATCGAGTTGCCCGGCGGCCAGGCATTCGGCGAGAGTGCGCGCATCGGCAATGCGACGCGTCATCAGGTCCGCGGAATAGTAAAAGCCCCGGCGCCGATAGCGCGCGGCCACCACCTGCGGCCCCGGCAGACCGAGCTGCGCGATGGCACCGAGCAGGCGGAACTCGGCAAAGGCGCGCGTTCGATCGGCGCCGGTCCACCCATAGCGATCGCCCAGCAGCGCCGCCACCATGCCACCGCGACGATAGTGCCGCAGGACGCATTCGCCCGCCGGCGTGTTGATCACGGCCACGCCACCGCGCCCGCCCGACTGCACGTGCAGCGCACCGCGTGCGCGCCAGTAGTCGGCGGAAAACCAGTTGGCGTCGACCGCCGGCGACACGTCGGCATCGAACAGGATCCCATCGGTTGTATCTTTGAGCGTTCGTTCCTGCATCATCCTGCCTGGTGGCGTCGGTCGATGACGCCGTGCATGCGCGCCAATGTCACCTTTCGATTCTAGCCCAAGCCCGTCTAGCCCAAGCCCGATGACCGCCTACTCCCCCCTGCCCATTCCATCATCCGTCTGCCTGCTGCGGACCTCCGCCATCGGTGACGTCACGCATGTGGTGCCGCTGGTGCGTACGCTGCAGCAGGCGTGGCCGCAAACGGCACTGACCTGGATCGTCGGCAAGCTC
>CBAAAD010000494.1:0-2494 GCA_964658785.1 uncultured Methylobacterium sp. | reverse complement strand
AGCTTGGCAAGGACACGGCGAGTCGGGTCACGCGCGCGCGCACAGCCAGCTGAAACAACCACTCAACCGCCAAAGAACATTTCCATGCCTATTCCGTTCTTGATCCGACCGATCGGCGCCGGCGATAACGCCGCCATGGCTGATGTCATCCGCACCGTCATGCCTGAGTTCGGCGCCGATGGCCCGGGCTTCGCCATTCACGATGTCGAGGTCGACCACCTGTACGAGGCTTACACGCAGCCACACAGCGCCTATTTCGTCGTCGAGAGCGGCGGCAAGGTGCTTGGCGGCGGCGGTATTGCGCCGTTACAGAACGGCGAGCCTGATGTATGCGAACTGCGCAAGATGTATTTCCTCCCGCAGGCGCGCGGCACCGGCGCAGGCACAGCAATGATGCAAAAATGCCTCGACGCCGCGCGTGCACGGGGTTTCCGCCGCTGCTACCTGGAAACGCTCACCGGCATGGATGCAGCTCAAGCGCTGTACGCACGCAGCGGCTTCCGGCTCATCGACAAACCGATGGGCGGCACCGGACACTTCAGCTGCGATCGGTTCTTCATTCTCGACCTTTGACGGAAGCACGCATGCTCGGCATGAAACGCGAGGCGCCGACAGCCGTCGCCACAGGCTCACCGTGTCGCGCCGACCGTCCGCTGCTTAGGCGGTGCTCATGACCCTTCGCATTGCCCGCGATGACGATGCTGACGCGATCCACGCGATCTACGTGCCGTCGATCATCCATGGTGCGGCCACCTTCGAAACCGCGCTACCGGGCGTAGAAACGATGCGAGAGCGTATCCGCGTCCGACTACTGCACTACCCGTGGCTGGTGTGGGAGGAGGACGGGCGCGTGCTGGCGTATGCCTACGCGGGACGCTTTCGCGATCGCGCCGCCTACGACTGGATTGCCGAAACCTCGATCTACGTGCATACCGATGCGCAGCGTCGGGGCATCGCGCGGAGGCTTTACGCAGCGCTGCTTGACGTCATGCGGCGGCAAGGCATCAACCAGGCGATCGGTGCGATCACGCTGCCCGGCCTAGCCAGCGTCGCCATGCATGAAGCCATCGGTTTCAAGGCAGCCGGCGTGTGGCGCCAGTGCGGCTACAAGCTGGGTCAATGGTGGGACGTCGGCGTATGGCAAAAGCCGCTGCAGCCTGCGCAGACACCGCCCGCACCGTTGATCGCATTTTCCGAGCTGGCCGCATCGCCAGACTTTCCGACATTGCTGAACAGAACGCCGTGCGGTTACTAATGCCTGCGCCATAAAAAAACCCCGCCGGTGAGAGCGGGGCTTCGCAGCGTATCGCCTGAATCGGCTCGACCGATGGTCCGGTGAGTCAGGGCCTTCGCATCACTGGTGCGCGAGGATGCTCGCAATCACGCCGGTCGTTATGGCGACCAGAAGAAAATCGCCGTTGTCGCTGCGTACCCAGTGGTAGCCCCGTGGCGGCTCGCGCAGGTGATCGCGATGCCAGTCATTTACTACGTAGTCGCCCCGCCGATATTCGTCAGGCACCCGACCGCCCCTGCGATACCAGCCTTCGTGGCGTCCGCGGTCGTAGAATCCACCGCCGTGACGGTCATCGCGACCATCTCCGTGATCCCCATGATTTCCACGATTGCCGTGGTCGCCGTGGTCATAGCGCTGATCGCCGTGATCACGATCGTGATCCTGGCCATAGTCCTGCGCAAAAAGTGCGGTACTGGAAAACAGCATCGCACCACACATCACGATCGTACCCAACTGTCTTTTCATGTGCTTTCCTTCGATTTGCCAGCGATGCAACAAGGATGCAACAAGGGGGAAGAAGCAATATCTGTCGATTGAACAGCCGGCCAGCGCGCACGGCGAAAGTCCTTTCGATCGACATCGCAAACGATCGCGGTTCGACACCCAACGGTATATGAATATTTCAATGAAGTCCGTTTCACATTTATCTTCCCGTTCCGCCCACATGCTTCGCTGAATCGCCGCCCGTCGGTTACCATGCGCGTTTGAGTCCATGGGGAAGCTCGCATGCAGATCGACCAGGTCAAGGCCATCATCACCGGCGGCGCTTCCGGACTGGGTTATGCCGTGGCGCAACATCTTGTAGCGCTTGGCGGAAAGGTCTCGCTTTTCGATGTCGACAACGACAAAGGTCAGGCCGCTCTGAGCACGCTTGGCAGCGCCGCACGATTTTTCCGCACCGATGTCACATCGGAAGATGGCGTCGTCATCAACGTGGCCGCCGCGCACGAGTCGATGGGCGGCCTGAACGTCGTGGTCAACTGCGCCGGCATCCTGGGCTCCGGTCGCATGCTGGGCAAGGAAGGCGCGATGCCTCTGGCCAGCTTCACCGGCACGGTGATGGTGAATCTGGTCGGCAGTTTCAACGTGGCCAAGGCCGCGGCTGCGCTGATGCAGAACAACGAAGCCGGTGAGGATGGCGAGCGCGGCGTAATCATCAACACCGCCAGCGTCGCCGCCTACGAAGGCCAGATCGGCCAG
>CBAAAD010000493.1:0-2494 GCA_964658785.1 uncultured Methylobacterium sp. | reverse complement strand
AAGCCGAAGAAGGGCGAGCCGCGCGTTCAGCTGCTCGGCTCGGGCACGATCCTGCGCGAGGTGATTGCCGCGGCCGAACTGCTGGAGAAGGATTTCGGCGTCAAGTCCGATATCTGGTCCGTGCCCAGCTTTATCGAAGTGCGCCGCGACGGTTTCGACGCCGAACGCTGGAACCGCCTGCATCCGGAAGCGACGCAGCGCGTGCCGTACATCACCGGCTTGCTCGACGGTCGCCAGGGTCCGGCCATCGCCGCCACCGACTACGTGCGCGAGTTCGCCGATCAGGTGCGTGCCTTCATGCCGGACGGCATGCGTTATACGGTGCTCGGTACGGACGGCTACGGCCGTTCGGATACGCGCGCCAACCTGCGTGGTTTCTTCGAAGTTGATCGCTACTGGATTGCGCACGCGGCGCTGGCGGCGCTGGCGAAGGACGGCAAGGTCAACGCCAAGGACGTCAGCCGCGCCATCAAGGAGTACAAGCTCGACCCGGACAAGCCGAATCCGCAGACGGTGTAACTGCGCAAGCAAAGAAATAAAAAGCCGCCGTCAAGGCGGTTTTTTATTGCAACGGAGCGTGTTCGAAGCCGCGCATAAAGAGCCGATCAGCCGCTCGCCGCATACGCAATGCGGTGCGTTTGACGGCCCGCAGATAGCTCGTCAGCTTGTTGCCCATCGACTCCCGCCCCTCGGGTCTACGCTCAGGGCGAACGGACAAGATCAAGACATGCCGTTTCCGGTCCCTGCGCCCGCTCCGCAATCACTTGCGCATCACAACAGTGCTTGCTTTCGGCCACCACTCCCGCTGTGCCTGCTGCTACCGACACTAGCGCCATGCCGACCAGCCCCCGTTCGCCCTGAGCGTAGCGCAGCGGAGTCGAAGGGTCTGACGCGAAAACTCGGTAATCTTTTTTGCGCCGTTGCTCCTGAAGGCGTCCTTTCCGCCAGTAAAAGGTCTCATCTGCAAACCGCCGGGGCGCCAGCGTGCAAAAAAGAAAAAGGCCCGTGGAAAACCACGGGCCTCAGGCGTTTCGAACTTTGGATGAAGCGGGCCGCGGCGTCGCCGCGTCACTTCATAACCAGGCCCGCGAGATCAATCCTCGTCGCTGCTGCGAAATGCGCGACGCAGCAGGATGAACGCACCAATCGTGCCGGCAACGATGGCCACCGTTGCGCCCGGATGACGGTTCACCTGGCGGCGCAGGCGACGGTAGTGATAGTTGGCTTCGTCCGCAAAATCTTCGGCGGCGTTGGACAGGCGACGGCTGTAGTTGTCGCCTTTCTTGCCGAAGCGCTCGGCGGCGCGTTCGGTCGCGCGACGGCCGCGCTCGAGCAGGCTCTGCGCGCCGCTGGCGGCGTCGTCGGCATAGCCGCGCACGCGTTCACCGGCGCGCTCGCCGGCGGCGCGAATCTGACGTTCAATATCCCGGTTACTCATGACTGGTCTCCTGCAAGTGTGAACCGGCAGGATGCCCAGCGAATCGTGAGCAGAGCGTAGACGGCAAACGCCGCGGCCATCTTTCGTTCAGCCTTCAGCCGAGGTGGTACTCGCCACCGCGTTCGAGCGCGCGCTGGTAAGCCGGCATGGCATGGATACGCTGCAGAAATGCCCAGAGCCGCGGCTTGGTGCTCGCATCAAGGCCGCCGCGCGCGGCAAACGCCTCCAGCGGGAAACTCATCTGGATATCGGCGGCGCTGAACGCATCGCCGGCAAACCAGGCGCTCTTGCCCAGCTCGCCTTCCAGATACTCCAGATGCAGTTTCAGCTGCGGATCGATGAAACTTTCCTGCACCTTGTGCGCAATACCTTTGGCGATAGGTTTCACGAAGAACGGCACCGGCGTGGTTTCCACACGACGAAATACCAGCTTCAGCAGCAGTGGCGGCATCGCCGAACCTTCGGCGTAATGCAGCCAGTACGTGCAGCGCAAACGGTTCGGCGTGCCGGCGGCAGGCAGCAGACGGCTGTCGCCATATTTTTCGGCCAGGTATTCGATGATCGCGCCCGACTCGGCGAGCGTGACATCGCCGTCGGTAATGACCGGCGACTTGCCCAGCGGGTGGATCTTGCGCAGCTCCGGAGGCGCCAGCATCGTTTTCGCATCGCGCTGGTAGCGCTTCACCTCGTACGGCACGCCCAGTTCCTCCAGCAGCCAAAGGATGCGCTGCGAGCGCGAGTTGTTGAGGTGGTGAAGAACGATCATGCCGATTCCCGGAAACGTGGTGGTGATGAGATGGAGTGAATCAGGCCGTGGCCGAGGGCGAAGTGAATTCGCGTCGGATCGACTCGCTGCAAAGGCGCTGGATGATCCAGCCGAACAGAATGATAAAGACGACGGCAGAGATCACACCGAAGACGCGCGTCACCGCCATCATGCTGTCCATTATCGGCAGCATCTGAGCCATCTGCGCTGCTTGTGCGGCCTGCACCTGCGGCGAAAGATGCGCGGAGGCAAAAGCCGGCGATCCGGGTCCGAACTGCACCTGCATTATG
>CBAAAD010000492.1:0-2504 GCA_964658785.1 uncultured Methylobacterium sp. | reverse complement strand
CGCCATCGACAGGTCGGCCAGCGCGGCAATAACGGCATCGCCCAGCTGCTGATGCGGCGAGCGTCCTTCGAGCGACGGCCATTGTGCGGGATCGAAACGAAGCAGCAGGCTGGCATAGGCCGGTACGTACTCCAGCGCGGGCAACCGCTGTCGCAGATGCGCGGCCGCGGCGTGCACGCGGGCGTTGAGGAAGGTGTCGATCGTATCGCCGAAGCGCAGCAGCAGGGCATCCTCTGCCATTGCCTCCAGCTGCAAGTCAGGCAGCACGGCGCTAATTTGGCGCGCGGCCGAGCGCGTCACGCAGTGCCTCGACTCGTTCGCTCAGCGCTGGCGCCTCGTACGTCTCGGCTTTGCCGTGGCCCCATACCGGACCCGGCCATGCGGCGTCACCTTCGACGCGGGCTACGAGATGAATATGCAGCTGGCGCACGATATTGCCCAGCGCGCCGAGGTTGAGCTTGTCGCAGGGCGCCACCGCGCGCAGGGCGGCGGTGGCGCAGTTCACTTCCTGCCATAAGGTGATCTGGTCCTCAGTCGCCAGATCGGTGATTTCGACCAGGCCGGCGCGGCGTGGTACCAGCACCAGCCACGCATAGCGGGTGTCGTTCATCAGCAGCACTTCGCACAGCGGGAGCGACGTCACGCCGACCGTGTCGGCAGCCAGTCGCGCATCGAGTGCGAAGTGCTGATCGATCATGCTTACGCCAGGTTCTTCTCGAAGAAGGCCAGCGTGCGCTCCATCGCCAGCTTGGCGCTGGGTGCGTCGTAGCTGCCGCGCTGGTCGCAGTTGAAGCCATGGTCGGCGTCGTAGACGTAGAAGCCGGCGTCCGGATTGGCGGCCTGCACCTTGGCGCGATCGTCGGCGCTGATGTGCGCATCGCGCTCGCCGTAATGGAACAGCAGCGGCGCCTTGGCCTTCTGGTCGACGAACATCACGTTGCGGCCGCCGTAGTAGCTCACGCCCGGCAGGCCGAGCTTGATCGCCGACAGGTACGCCACGCTGCCGCCCCAGCAGAAGCCGACGGTGCCGACTTTACCCGCGCCTGCAATGCGCTTGGCCGCGGCTTCGACGTCCTGGATCGGCTGGTCGAAGCCGACCTTGCCGACCAGATCGATACCGGCCGTCATGCCGGCCTCGTCGTAATTCAGCTCGACGTTTTTCTCGGCGTGATCGAACAGCGCCGGCGCGATCGCGGTGTAGCCGGCCTGGGCAAAGCGGTCGGTGACGTCGCGGATATGGCTGTTGACGCCGAAAATTTCCTGGATCACCACGATGCCACCCTTGGACTTGCCGGCGGGCTCGGCCAGGTATGCGTCGATGGTGGAATTGCCGCTTTCAAGCTTGATGAACTGGCCCATGAGTATTCCTGTGCTGTGATTGGGGAAGGTGTCGGTGACATCGCATGGAGCAGGGAAGCAATGCCGACGAAACGGTAGACCTGCGGCGCAAAGTCTAGCGCGAGGCACCGCCCGCGCATGTTAGACATTCGTCGTCGCAAGGTGCTGCGGTCGATGGACGCGGCGCGCAGGGTACAATACGCAGTCTTGCCATCACGTTTCCAGCCCATGCCCGCCTCAGCCAGCCCCTCCGCCAGCACGCAGAAAATCGGTTTCGTCAGCCTGGGTTGCCCCAAGGCGCTGGTCGATTCCGAGCGCATCCTCACCCAGCTCAAGGTCGAGGGCTACGAGATCTTGCCCAGCTACAACGCCGCCGACGCGGTGGTGGTGAACACCTGCGGCTTCATCGATTCGGCCGTGCAGGAGTCGCTGGACGCCATCGGCGAGGCCCTGCACGAGAACGGCAAGGTCATCGTGACCGGCTGCCTGGGCAAGCGCGAGAGCCTTATCCGCGAAGCCTATCCGGATGTGCTGTCGATCAGCGGTCCGCAGGACTATGCCAGCGTGATGACGGCAGTACACAAGGCGCTGCCGCCGATGCGCAACAAGTTTCTCGACATCGTGCCGGACACGGGTGTCAAGCTGACCCCGAAGCACTACGCCTATCTGAAGATTTCCGAAGGCTGCAACCACCGCTGCAGCTTCTGCATCATTCCGTCGATGCGCGGCAACCTCGTCTCGCGCCCGGTCGACGAAGTACTGCTCGAAGCCGAGCGTCTGGTGAAGGGCGGCGTCAAGGAGCTGCTGGTCATCTCGCAGGACACCAGCGCCTATGGCGTGGATCTGAAGTACGCCGAGCGCCCGTGGCGCGACAAGACCTACCGCACGCGCATGACCGAACTGTGCGAAGGCCTGTCGGAGCTGGGCGTGTGGTCGCGGTTGCACTACGTCTACCCGTATCCGCATGTCGACGAAATCATGCCGCTGATGGCAGAAGGAAAATTGCTGCCGTATCTGGATATTCCGTTCCAGCACGCCAGCCCGCGCATCCTCAAGCTGATGAAGCGGCCGGGCAATATCGACCGCACGCTGGAGCGCATCAACAACTGGCGCAAGGTCGTGCCGGATCTGACGATTCGCAGCACCTTCATCGTCGGCTTTCCCGG
>CBAAAD010000491.1:0-2512 GCA_964658785.1 uncultured Methylobacterium sp. | reverse complement strand
AAGACCCGGCCGACATGCTGCACCATATCGACGAGATTGCGTCGCGCGATTGAGCAGGTTGGATTGATCGTGTAGCCGCAGATGCAGGCAATGGATCGAACCGGGCTAGACCTCGGAGGCGGCACGCCAGCGGGCTGCCTCCCGCGCAACCAGGTCTCTCGGCAGAAACTCCTGCTCCAGACGGCCTTTGCCCGACGCTCGCAGATAGTCAAAAAATATCTTTTCGTGTTCAGCCAGCTCTCGTGGAGCGTCCTCGGCATACGGATGGGGTTCTTCCACAGCGAAAGCGCGGTGACTTTCAAAAATTTCCATGCCCATCAACAAGGGTTGTATGCCCGGCTGAAAACTTCGCGCCTTGGCCAGCATCTTCAAACCCCAGGTATCCATATCACCCCAATAGCCGAGGCTTTTTTCCGATAGCCATGCGGCCTGCATCCATTCCAGATGCAAGCCGCTGCCCAGGATGGCGATGGTGTCTGGCAAGACGGGCAACTGATGCAGACAGCGCTCGTTTTCCACGATAAGGATATGCGACGCCGGCAACACAACGCAGAGCAACTCGCTTGCGCGCACTCGCTGCCGAGAAAAAGGCAGTAACGCCGGCGCCAAAGGCGCCACCAGCAACCAGTGATCACCCTCGTTCAAGGCATCCAGAAAGTTCTCCAGGCCTTCCTTGCTCGCTTGGTTGTCAAACCGAATATCCAGCAACTGAATCATCAGACGCCGATGTCGCTCAAAGAATTTGCTGTCGATGCCTGCCATCGACACCGCGCGCAGCGGCATGCCTGCGGCACAACCCGGCGACAATGCCAACGCCAGTTGCGTGGACTGAATCAATTCGGACTCGGATTTTTCCAGCAACGCGGAGTGCTGACGCACCAGCCAACGATGGAACATGGGGTCGGTCGCCGCCACCAGTCGACCAAGCCGCTCGTACTCTTGCCGTATGGCGGCGCTACCGGTTGCCGCAATCCACTGCGATCGAGTGCGTAAACGCCACTGAAAAGGCAGCTCGATTGGCTCGCTTCCCTCGCGAAACTGCCGCGGCTTCCATATAACTTCGCCCACCGTGACAGCACGCCATCGCCGAAGATGCTCTGAAAGGCGGCTGGACTGTTGCGAAAACACGCTTGCATCCGGCATGCCGATGGACAGCTCCCATGGCCAGTCGTCCGATGACAATAGCCGGCGCTCACGCGCATCCTTTTGCCTCCACTGTCTGCTCAATTTTTCCGACAGCTCTTCCGGCGACTTCACTTCAAGAACCTCGCTGCAGCGCGTGCGTGGCCAATTCCTCCCAGCTTAAAGAGGTCAACGTGGCCTGCTGTCCCTTGCGATGAATCAAAATAGCGGAGCGCGTGTGACGGCGCAGAAGCAGCAGTTCCTTGTTGGGCGTCACGAACAGCGGGTGGAGGCCGAACTCGGCCAGTGCAGAAATGATCCTGCCGGCCACCGCCTGAGAACTTTTCGAGAACGCCTCGTCCAGCACAATGGTTCCGAATAAAGGCATATCGCTGCTATCCGGACACAGCGCATAACTCAGCGAAGCGGTAAGCACATAGCTGGCGATGATTTCCTTTTCGCCACCGCTGCCGCCCTGCGAGCCGGTACGGGTTTCGATGATGACGCCGGTGCCGCGCGCAATCACCGAGACGGCAAAGGTGAGTCGATAGCGCGGATCCAGCAACGCGCGCGCGGCCATGGTTCGGCGCTTGTCGGCAGCATCGCGCAGCAGGCTCACCATATGCCGCAGTGCGTTGAAATGGCTTTCACCCTGGTCGTCTTTCAACCGGGCCGAGCGCAGATGCTTTTGGGCCTGCTGCAGGTTGCGCAGGCTCTCATGCATCACGCGCTGAGGCTGCAGTGACAAATAGTTTCCCGGTTGAAAGTCCACTCGCCGCAGTGTGCTGTTGAGGTCTTCGATACGCTCCTCGATCATGGCCACTTCGTTGTCGATATCGCTCAGCAGTTGCGTCACGCCTTGATCAGAGGACTGATTGAGGTAATCGAGAAAACGCTGCTGCTTTTCCGGCAAAGCTTCGTCGGTGAGCAGTCGCAGGCGCTCGAGATAGGCGGGCACGTCCTCGAGTTCGCTGCCGACATCGGACAACGCGCCGGTATCGAGCTTCTGCGCCAGGCCCATCGAGCGGATCAGATCTTGCTCGCACTTTCGCAGCTGGCTGTTCAGCGCTTCGACCCGCTTGCGCTGCGTTGTGAGAGCGTTTCGCTCCAGCTCATCGAAATCGCCCAGGCGCTCAGGGTCGGGCGTACCCAGATGCTCCGCCGCGAGTGCCGACTGCTCCTCACGCAACGGTTCCCCGATGCGACTGGACGCACGTCGATGCTGCTTTTCGGCCTCGCCGCGGCGGCTTTCCAGAGCGACCTTTTGATGATCGATTACCCTCTGCCGGTTGCGCAGTTCATCCAGCTGCTCACTGATCCGGCGCCATTGGGCCTGGGCTTTTGCCGCATCCGAATCGGGAGCAGTCAAGGCGACAAGACGCGACTGCAG
>CBAAAD010000490.1:0-2515 GCA_964658785.1 uncultured Methylobacterium sp. | reverse complement strand
TGATCAGTTTTATCGACGAACCAAACACCAGCGCCAGGCCGCTGTCGCCGCCGGCAAAGGGTGATATGTCGCGCATCACCCAGCTGGAGCAGGAGCTGGAAGCCACCCGCACCGAACTGCAGGGCGCGATCCAGGATCTGGAGGTATCGGGCGAAGAACAGAAAGCCATCAACGAGGAAGCGCTCTCGGTCAACGAGGAGTGCCAGTCCACCAACGAAGAGCTGCTCACCTCGAAGGAGGAGCTGCAGTCGCTCAATGAAGAGCTGACGGCGCTGAACACCCAGCTCCAGGAAACGCTGGAACAGCAGCGCACCACCTCCAACGATCTGCAAAACGTGCTCTACAGCACCGATGTCGCCACCATTTTTCTCGACACCGATCTGAATATCCGCTTCTACACGCCCACCACCAAGTCGCTGTTCAACGTGATTCCCGGCGATATCGGCCGACCGCTGGCCGATCTCAATTCGCTGGCCACCGATGGCGAACTGTTGGCCGATGCGCGCACCGTGCTGCGCAAGCTGGCGCCGCTGGAGCGTCAAATAGAGTCGCGTCAGGGCGTGTGCTTCATTCGACGGATACTGCCCTATCGCACGCATGACAACAGCGTGGAAGGCGTGGTGATCACCTTCACCGATATCAGCGAGCAAAAGCGCACGGCGCTGGCGCTGGAGTCCGCCAAGCGCGAGGCCGAAACCGCCACGGCGGCAAAGACACGCTTTCTCGCCGCGGCCAGTCACGATCTGCGTCAGCCGCTGCAGACGCTGAAGCTGCTGCAGGGACTGCTGCTGGAAACCGTCGATGGCCCGCAGCCGCGAAAACTCACCATTCGCATCGGCGAAACCGTCGGCGCGATGTCCGGCATGCTCACTGCGCTGCTGGACATCAATCAGATTGAAACCGGCGCAGTGCAGGCGCACCCCATCAGCTTTCGCATCTCCGACCTGCTGGACCGATTGCGCGACGAATTCAATTATCACGCCAACTCGCAAGGCCTGATACTGCGAACCGTTCCCTGCCATCTGATGATTCACAGCGACGCCCGGCTGCTCGAACAGATGATGCGCAACCTGCTGTCCAACGCGCTGAAATACACCAGTCACGGTCGCATATTGCTGGGCTGTCGCCGTCACGTCGGCTGGCTGAGCATCCAGGTCTGGGACACCGGCTCGGGCATTCCCCCGGAACAGCTGCAGGCGATCTTCGAAGAATTTCACCAGCTCGAAAATCCGGCGCGCGAGCGCGGACGAGGGCAAGGACTCGGGCTGTCCATTGTGCAGCGTCTGGGCGCGCTGCTCGGACATCAGGTTCACGTGCAGTCCAACGTCGGCAAGGGCTCGATGTTTTCCATCGATGTCGCGCTGGCGCCTATTGAAAATGGAGGCCTCAGTCAGCTGCCGGAAGGTGCCTCCGCGCCCGGCCACGCCGACGCCACCGCCCATCTGGGCATGATCCTCCTGGTCGAGGACGAACCGGATTTGCGCGAATTGCTGGGGTCACTTCTGACCTCACAAGGGCATCAGGTCGCTGCGGTGGCCGATGGCGTCGCCGCGCTGGACTGGATCGCGCACGGCGGCGTGCAGCCCGATCTGATTCTTACCGATCACAACCTGCCCCGCGGTCTTACCGGCTTGCAGTTGATCATCACGCTGCGGCAAAAACTCGGCCGAAACATACCGGCCATCGTGCTCACTGGCGACATATCCACGCAGACATCGCGCGATGTCTCTCTTGAGCATTGCACGCAGCTCAACAAGCCGGTGAAGCTGGCAGAAGTCAACCACGTGATACAGCGCCTGCTGGGGCAATCGGAACGGGTGTCTGCCGCGAGAAATCCTCCGCAGTCCGAAGAAACGGCGCCGGCCCCCGGACATGAGCTGCTAGCCACGCCGATCGTTTTTGTCGTCGACGATGACAACATGCTGCGCGAAACCATCCGTATGGTGCTGGAAGCCGCAGGGCATGAGGTCAATGACTTCCACTCGTGCGAGGCCTTTCTCGAGGCGTATGTGCCGGGGCGGGAATCCTGCCTGCTGGTCGACGCCAACCTGCCCGGCATGAAAGGCCTGGAGCTGCTGCAAAAGCTGCGCGCCATCGGAGACTGCATGCCCACGATGATGATTACCGGCAGCAACGACATCGCGCTCGCGGTGGATGCCATGAAAGCCGGCGCGGCCGGCTTCATCCAGAAGCCGTTCGAGCGAAGCGAGTTGCTCGACAGCGTGACCCGCGCGCTGGAGCATTCACGTGACGCCAACAAGCTCAGCGCCTGGAAGCAGGAGGCCAGCGATCAGATCGCCGATCTCACGCCGCGCCAGCATCAGATCATGGAGATGGTGCTGGCCGGCCACCCCAGCAAAAACATCGCCTCTGACCTCGGCATCAGCCAGCGCACCGTGGAAAACCATCGCGCCGAAATCATGAAGCGCACCGAGTCCAAATCCATTCCCGCGCTGGCGCGACTGGCGCTTGCCGCGACCAGAAGCGATTAAGCGCTTCGCCTCCGACAGGCCAC
>CBAAAD010000489.1:0-2525 GCA_964658785.1 uncultured Methylobacterium sp. | reverse complement strand
CAATTCACGGACCTGTCGGGCAAAGCCCGGCAAGCGCCAAGTGGGGTGTCGTTTTCTCTGGGTTACTTCTCTTTTGGACAAGCAAAAGAGAAGTGACTCGCACTCCGCAGGAGGGCGAAAGCTGTAGCCTTAAAAATTCGAAACATGACGCATGCGATCAAGCCCACCAAAAATCACTCACGACCAAACCGATCCGTCGCCTCCAGCAACTCATGCATGATGCCCGGCTCAAACGCCGAATGCCCCGCATCCTGCACGATCTTCAGATTCGCTTCGGGCCAGGCGCGATGCAAATCCCACGCGCTGCGCATCGGGCAGACCACGTCGTAGCGGCCCTGCACGATGACGGCGGGAATATGGCGAATACGCTCGACATTGCGCAGCAGCTGATCGTCATGCTCGAGAAAGCCGCCGTTGACGAAGTAATGGCACTCGATGCGGGCGAACGCGAGCGCAAACTCGTCCTGCCCGCTGGAGGCGATGTGCGTGCGGTCCTGCCACAGATAACTCGTCGCGCCTTCCCACACCGACCATGCGCGCGCGGCAGCGACGCGGGTCGCCGCGTCCGGGCTGGTGAGGCGGCGGTAGTAGGCGCTCATCATGTCGGCGCGCTCCACCTCGGGAATCGCGTCGCGATAGGTTTCCCAGGCGTCGGCATACAGCGCGTTGCAGCCTTGCTGATAGAACCACTCCAGCTCGGATCGACGCAGCAGAAAAATACCGCGCAGCACCAGCTCGGTCACCCTGGCCGGATGCGTTTGTGCATAGGCCAGCGCCAGGGTCGAGCCCCATGAGCCGCCGAACACCTGCCAGCGATCGATCGACAGGTGCGTGCGTATGCGTTCGATGTCGGCGACGAGATCCCAGGTGGTGTTGTCGGTGAGCTCCGCGTGCGGCGTGGATTTGCCGCAGCCGCGCTGATCGAACAGCACGATGCGATAGATCGCCGGATCGAAGAAGCGCCGACACTTCGGATTAGTGCCGCCGCCCGGACCGCCGTGCAGAAATACCACCGGCTTGCCGTTCGGATTGCCGCTCTCTTCGTAGTACAGCGTGTGCAGCGGCGAGACTGCCAGCGTGCCGCTGTTGAAGGGCTCGATCTCGGGGTAAAGCGAACGCAGGGTCGACGGCATGTTGGCTCCAGGAGGCGTGCAAACTCGGCGTCCAAGGCTACCACGCAAGCGCTGTCGAGCCGATTTCAGCCGTCGGTAAACAGCTTGCCGGGGTTGAGTATGCCGCGCGGATCGAACACCTTGCGCACGCCCTTCATCAAAAGAATTTCAGCCGCGTCACGCGTGCTCTCCAGATACGCGCGCTTGACCAGGCCAATGCCGTGCTCGGCCGAAATGCTGCCGCCGTGGTTCTTCAGCGTGGCGGCCAGCAGCTTGGTGACGTGCTCGCACTGCGCGATAAACGCGTCCTCGCTTAGATCGTCCGGCCGCAGCACGTTGATATGCAGATTGCCGTCGCCGATATGGCCGAACCAGACCACCTCGATATGCGGATACTCCTGCGTCAGCAGCGCCTGCATCTCATACAGAAACGCCGGCACGGCGCTGACCTTTACCGACACGTCGTTCTTGTACGGACGATGCGGCGCCAGGCTTTCGGTAATGCCTTCGCGCAGTCGCCACAGCGCCGCGGCCTGCGCATCGCTTTGCGCCAGCACGCCGTCGCTGACCCAGCCTTTTTCCACCGCCTGCTCGAAGGTCGCCAGCGCGAGCTCCTGCGTCGTTTCGTCGACTGCGTCGAACTCGGTCACCACGTAATACGGATGCACGCCCTCGATCGCGCGCTGCGCGCCGTGGGCCAGCACGTGATGCAGGGCGTGATCGGTAAAAAACTCGAACGCCTGCAGCGACAGCTGCGCGCGGAACAGCGCAAACACCTGCATCAGCGCATCCATGTCAGGCAGCGCCAGCAGCATCACCTGCGATGGCAGCGGTCGATCGGTGAGCTTGAGCGTGGCCTCCACCACGATGCCCAGCGTACCCTCCGAACCGATCATCAGCTGGCGAAAATCGTAGCCGCTGGAATTCTTGATCAGGCCGCGGTTGAACTCGAGCAGCTCGCCGTTGCCAGTAACTACCTTCAGCGAGGCGATCCACTCGCGCGTGTTGCCGTAGCGGATCACCCGGATGCCGCCGGCATTGGTGGCGATGTTGCCGCCGATCGAACACGAGCCGCGCGCCGCGAAATCGACCGGATACAACAGATCGTGTGCGGCCGCTGCATCGTGCACCGCCTGAAGCGTGATGCCCGGCTGCACGGTCAGCGTGCGATCGACGGCGTTGAAGTCGAGCACGCGGTTCATCCGCTCCAGGCTCAACACCAGTTCGCCGTTGGCCGCCACCGCGCCGCCGGACAGGCCCGTGCGTCCGCCGGATGGCACCAGCGCAACATTCAGCTCGTTCGCCCAGCGCACGATGGCCTGCACCTCGTCGATGCTCGCCGGCAGCGCGATCGCCAGCGGCGCGGGCGTCCACCGGCGCGTCCAGTCGCGGCCGTAGTGCTCCAGATCGCCC
>CBAAAD010000488.1:0-2531 GCA_964658785.1 uncultured Methylobacterium sp. | reverse complement strand
GAGCTGACGGCGGAGGCAACTGTCAAGGAATCCTTGACAGTTCAAACCGAGGGCGCCCGACAGGTCAATCGGCCCGTGCAGCTGTATCGACTGGAAATGATCCTGTCGGTGGGCTACCGCGTGCGTTCGCCGCGCGGCAACCAGTTTCGCCGCTGGGCCGGCAATGTGCTGGCCGAATATCTGGTGAAGGGCTTCGCCATGAACGACGCCCGGCTCAAGGATGCCGACCGGGTGGATTATTTCGAGGAGCTGCTGGCGCGCATCCGCGACATCCGCAGTTCGGAGAAACGCTTCTATCAAAAGCTGCGTGATCTGTTCAAGGCCAGCAGCAGCGATTACGACGGCACCGCACAGACGGCCAAAACGTTTTTTGCCACCATCCAGAACAAGCTGGTGTTCGCCGTCACCGGCCAGACAGCGGCCGAGCTGATCGTGGCGCGTGCCAACCCCGACGCCAGCGATATGGGGCTGACCAACTGGCCCTGCGCAAGGCGGATGTGGTGGTATCTAAAAATTACCTCCAGGCCAATGAGCTCGACCAGCTCAATCGCCTGGTGACGATGTTTCTCGACTTTGCCGAAGACCGCGCCATACGCCGCATCGAAACCCGCATGGGCGAATGGATCGCGCAGACCGACCGCTTTCTCACGTTCAACGAGCGCTCGATCCTGAACGGTGCGGGACGCGTTTCGCATGAGCGAATGGAAAGTATTCTCGCCGAACGCTTCGCCGAGTTCGATGCGCGCCGACGTGACCAGGAGCGGCTGGCGTCTGAAAAGGAGGCCGCCGACGACCTGGCGCAGCTGGAATCCGAAGCGGCCAAGCTCGTAACCCACAAAAAAAACAAAGGCCCGAAGAAGCCATGAACAGCAACACCCTTGTCCAGAAGCTCTGGAATTTCTGCCATACGCTGCGCGACGACGGCGTGGGCTACGGCGACTATCTGGAACAGCTGACCTACCTGCTGTTTCTCAAGCTGGCGCACGAATACGCCCAGCCGCCGCACAGCCGCGATACGCATATTCCGCGCAGCTGCGACTGGAACAGCCTGCGCACCAAAAGCGGCGAGCCGCTGGAAGCCCATTACCTCATCGTGCTGCACAAGCTCGGCGACGAGCCGGGCATGCTGGGCGCGATCTTCTTCAAGGCGCAGAACAAGATCCAGGATCCGGCCAAGCTTGCTCGGTTGGTGCAGATGATCGATGCCGAAAACTGGCTCAGCCTGGAAACCGACGTCAAGGGCGACCTTTACGAAGGCCTGCTGCAGAAGAACGCCGAGGACACCAAGAGCGGCGCCGGCCAGTACTTTACGCCGCGCGCGCTGATCCAGGCGATGGTGGAGTGCGTACAGCCGGAGCCGAAGAAAACCGTTGCCGACCCGGCCTGCGGCACCGGTGGCTTCTTTCTCGGCGTGCACGAATGGCTGACCCGTCCCGGCAGCCGGCTCAACCCGACGCAGGCGAAGTTTCTGCGTCACGAAACCTTTCACGGTAACGAGATCGTCGCCAGTACGCGTCGCATGTGCTTGATGAACCTCTTTCTGCACAACATCGGTGAACTCGACGGCGAGCCCGCAGTGGAGCGTGCCGATGCGCTGATCTCCGAACCGAAGCAGACGTTCGATTACGTGCTGGCCAACCCGCCCTTCGGCAAGAAGAGCAGCATGACCATCACTAACGAAGACGGTGAAGAAGATCGCGATGCGCTGACTTACGAGCGCCAGGACTTCTGGCAGACCACGTCCAACAAACAGCTCAACTTTCTTCAGCACATCGTGGCGATGCTCAAGGTCACCGGCCAGGCCGCCGTGGTGCTGCCCGACAACGTGCTGTTTGAAGGCGGGGCCGGCGAAAAGATCCGTCGCAAGCTGCTCGACACCTGCGACGTACATACCCTGCTCCGCCTGCCTACCGGCATCTTCTACGCGCAAGGCGTCAAGGCCAACGTGCTGTTCTTCGACAACAAGCCAAAGGACGGTAAGGTGCACACCAAGGGCGTGTGGATCTACGACCTGCGCACCAACAAGCACTTCACCCTCAAAACCCGCACGCTCAAGCGCGACGACCTGCAGGACTTCGTCGACTGCTACAGCCCCGGCAATCGCCACGAGCGCAAAGAATCCGAACGCTTCAAATACTTCGACTACAAAACCCTCGTCGCCCGCGACAAAGCCAGCCTCGACATCTTCTGGCTGAAGGACGACAGCCTCGACAACCTGGACGACTTGCCGCCGCCCGACGTGCTCGCACTGGAAATCGTCGACCATCTGGAAGCAGCGCTGGCGGCATTTAGAGACGTCGCTGCGGCATTGCCTCGATCAAATGAACAGCGAAGCTCCTGAAATAGCAAACGTGTTTCGTTCTTGAAAAACAATCGCTAGATACGAGCCATTTCTCTTACAGATTTCAGTTACATCGCCGGCTGCCCGTTCGACGCCGATACGCCGCCATCCACTGCCACGATCGAGCCGGTCATGAAGCTGGCGTCGTCGCTGGCGAGGAAGGCGATGACGGCGGCGACTTCTTCGGGTT
>CBAAAD010000487.1:0-2538 GCA_964658785.1 uncultured Methylobacterium sp. | reverse complement strand
GAATATGGCATTAGGGTCGGCATCGATTCACCTCGATTCACGTTTCGATCACCGTAGGGGCGTTTAATCTCCGGTCTTCACATTTGTGAAGCTCCACAAGACCGTAGCCAGAGCGATGAGGACACCTTATGACCGTACATGAAGATCAAGCCGGCCTGATTCTGCTGGTTGAAGACAACCGTCAGATCGCCGAAATGGTGGGCGAGTTCCTCGAGCGCCGCGGCTATTCGGTGGATTACGCAGCTGATGGCGTGAGCGGGCTGCACCTGGCCGTATCCAACAGTTACGACGTGATTGTGCTCGACTTGATGCTGCCGGGTCTGGATGGTCTAGAGGTTTGCCGCAAGCTGCGCAAGGAGGCGAAGAAGTCCACGCCCGTGCTCATGCTCACCGCGCGCGACACGCTGGATGACAAACTGGTCGGCCTCGAGGCCGGCGCCGACGACTATCTGGTGAAGCCGTTCGAGGTCCGTGAGCTCGAGGCGCGCCTGCGTGCGCTGATTCGCCGCGACCGCCGACAAGTGTCGACTGAAATCCTCACCGTCGGCGACATGACGCTCGACACCGCCACGCTGCGTTTGACCCGCGAAGGTCAGGAGCTGACCGTGTCGCCGATCGGCCTGAAGCTGCTGGCGATTCTGATGCGCGAGTCGCCGCGCGTGGTGAGCCGTCGCGATATCGAGCGCGAAATCTGGGGCGATACGCTGCCTGACTCGGACACGCTGCGCTCGCACCTGTACAACCTGCGTCGCGTTATCGACAAACCCTTCGCGCAGCCCCTGCTACATACCATCCATTCCGCCGGTTATCGTCTGGCCGAACTGGAGTCGGAGGTGGCATCGTCCACCCAGTCGGCTTGATGCCTATTTCGGCATGTCCACGATGGTCAAGTAGATGACAAGCAAGGCCGACGCTACCACACCCTTCCGCACCGGCGCCTTCAAGCGCCGCATTGCGTGGGTGTTTACGCTGCAGATGGTGGCGGTGGTGATCACGTGCGTGATGGGTGCGTACAACGTCGCACCGCTGGCCGCGGTGCTGGCCGTCATCATTATCGTGATCGCGCTGGGCTTTATGGCCACCCAGCGGGAATGGCGGCCCATAAGCGCTCTGGCCATTGCCATTTCCAGCTGGGACGAGTCAAAAGGCGATTCCAACTTGCTCAGCCCCGACAAGTTGGCGCGAGGGACGGATGCCGATATCGCCGAGCTGCATAAAGGCCTGCACGGCCTGGTGAGTCGCATCGCCGACTACAACCAGCGTGAGCGCAATTTCACCCGCGACGCCAGCCACGAATTACGCAGTCCACTGACCGTCATCAAGATGTCGATCGACATGCTGGCTGATGAGGAAAACCTCAGCGACTTCGGCGAGCGGTCGGTGCGCCGTATCCAGCGCGCCACGCGCGAAATGGAGACCGTGGTCGATGCCTTGCTGATTCTCGCGCGCGAGGCGGACACCGGCGTGGACAGCGAGCGCTTTGTCGTCAACGACGTGCTGGTACACGAGCTCGACGCCGCGCGCATGCTGCTCGCCGGTCGACCGATCGAGCTGGAGCTTGAAGAACCCGCACGCTTCGCGCTGCAGGGCTCACGCCGCGTGTTTTCGGTATTGTGTTGGCAATTGATTCGCAACGCCTGCCAGCAGACCGAACACGGCCGCGTGGTGATTACCGTGCTGCCCGGAGCGGTGACGGTGAGCAATCACGCCACCCCACACCCAGCTGGCGAGGCGGCGCACCCGGTGCGCGTTTTTGGCGCCGATCGTCACGGTTTCGAGCTGGCCATCGCCCAGCGCATCAGCGACCGGTTCTCCTGGCCGCTGGAACTCCAGACGCGACCCGGTCATGAGAACGTCGCGCGCATTCGCTTTCCCAAGCCTCTGCCGGCCGAGCCGATCGAAGCCTGAGGCGGTTTCTCCTCAGGCCGAAAGCCTTGCGCGATGCAGTGGCTTGATCGCCGCCTAGTGCTGCAGCGAAGCACTCACAGTGAAACCGCAGCCGGTCTTCTGTTTCACCTCGTCAATGGTCACTCCCTCGTTGAGCTCGATCAGCGTGAGTCCCTGACCTTTCGCCACTTCGAATACGCAAAGGTCGGTGATGATCAGATCGACCACCTGCTTGCCGGTGAGCGGAAGCTCGCAAGCCTCGCGGATTTTCGGCGTGCCGTCTTTGGCGTTGTGCTCCATCAGCACCACCACGCGCTTCACGCCGCTGACCAGATCCATGGCGCCGCCTGGGCCTTTGACCATCTTGCCCGGCACCATCCAGTTGGCAAGATCGCCGGTGGCGGATACTTCCAGGCCGCCGAGAATCGACAGGTCGATATGGCCGCCGCGAATCATGGCGAACGAATCGGCGCTGGAGAAAAAGCTTGAGCCGGGCAGCGTAGTGATGGTCTGCTTGCCGGCGTTGATCAGGTCGGGATCGACGTTCGCCTCGTCGGGAAACGGGCCGATGCCGAGCAGGCCGTTTTCCGACTGCAGCGTGACGTCGATACCCTCGGGAATAAAGTTGGCCACCAGAGTCGGAATGCCGAT
>CBAAAD010000486.1:0-2557 GCA_964658785.1 uncultured Methylobacterium sp. | reverse complement strand
TGCCGAAGTCGAGGCCTGCATGCGCTCGGGCTGGCTCGGCACCGGTCCGCGCGTTGCCCGGCTGGAAAAGGATTTCGCGACCTACCGGCGCGTGCAGCCCAGCCAGGTGGCTGCCGTCAATTCATGCACCGCGGCGTTGCACGTGAGCATGGTGGCCGCGTCGCTGGAGCCCGGCGCCGAGGTCATCACGACACCGTTGACCTTTTGCGCCACGGTCAACGCGATTTTGCACGCGGGCCTGTCGCCGGTGATGGCCGACGTTGATCCGCGCACGCAGAACATCGATCCGGCCGCGATCGAGGCCGCCATTACGCCGCGCACGCGGGCGATCGTGCCGGTGCATTTTGCCGGCCGGCCGTGCGACATGGACGCGATCATGGCGATTGCCGCCAAGCACGATCTGGTGGTGATCGAGGACTGCGCGCACGCGATCGAGACCGAGTATCACGGTCAGCCGGCCGGCACCTTCGGCGACTTCGGCTGCTTCAGTTTCTACGTCACCAAGAACGTGACCACCGGCGAAGGCGGCATGATTCTGGGGCGAGACGAGGAGCGCATTGCGCGCGCCCGCATTCTCGCCCTGCACGGCATGAGCAAGGACGCGTGGCACCGTTTCGGCGATGCCGGCTACAAGCATTACCAGGTCGTCGAGTGCGGCTTCAAATACAACATGATGGATCTGCAGGCGGCGATCGGCCTGCATCAGCTGGCCAAGGTCGATACGCACTGGCAGCGTCGGCGCGAGATATCGGCGTTCTATCAGAAGGCGCTGGCGGACCTTCCGCTGGAACTGCCGGCCGAGCCCGAGGTCGACACGCGCCACGGTTTCCATCTGTACACCGTGATGATCGACGCCGTACGCTGCGGCGTCACGCGGGATGCGTTTCTCGATGCGATGAACGAAGCAGGCATCGGCACCGGCGTGCACTATCTGTCGGTGCCCGAGCATCCTTATTACCAGCAGCGTTTCGGCTGGCGCCCCGAACAGTGGCCGCATGCGATGCGGCTGGGTCGGCAGACGGTCAGCCTTCCGCTATCGCCGGCGTTGACCGATGACGACGTCGAGCGCGTGGTGGCTGCAGTGCGGCGCATCGTCGGCTGACACTTTCTTTTAATTGGAGTTGCCGCACAGCCGCTGCGGGGAACTCAAAGGCACGCCCCGCTGCTGGTGAGTCGCATTGCTTTTAGTTCGCCCGCGCCTTCAGCGCCGTGACCGCCGGCAATTCCTTGCCTTCGAGGAATTCCAGAAACGCGCCGCCGCCGGTCGAGATATACGACACATCCTTGGCGATGCCGTATTTCTCCACGGCGGCCAGCGTGTCGCCACCGCCGGCAATCGAAAACGCCTTGGACGCGGCGATCGCACGCGCCAGCGTTTCGGTACCCTTGCCGAAGGCGTCGTACTCGAACACGCCGACCGGGCCGTTCCAGACCACCGTGCCTGCCTTGGCGATCAATTCGGCATAGCTCGCTGCGGTTTCCGGCCCGATATCGAGGATCATCTCGTCGTCCTTGACCTCATGAATCGCCCTGACGGTGGCCGTGGCGTTGGCCGAAAACTCCGTCGCCACGACCACGTCGACCGGCATCGGCAGATCGACCTTGCGGCGCTTCGCATCGGCGATGACTTTCTTGGCTGCATCGATCAGCGCCGGTTCGTACAGCGAGTTGCCGATCGAATGACCCATCGCGGCGATAAAGGTATTGGCGATACCGCCGCCGACGATCAGCTGATCGACCTTGCCGATCAGGTTTTCCAGCAAGGTCAGCTTGGTCGACACCTTGGAGCCGGCGACGATCGCCAGCAGCGGATGCGCCGGATGCTCCAGCGCTTCGCCCAGCGCGTCGAGCTCGGCGCACAGCAAGGGGCCGGCCGCGGCGATTGGGGCGAATTTGATCACGCCGTGCGTGGAGGCCTGCGCGCGGTGGGCCGTGCCGAAGGCGTCCATGACGAAAATGTCGCACAGCGCGGCATATCGTTTGGCCAGCGCCTCGTCGTCCTTGCCTTCGCCGACGTTCATCCGGCAATTTTCCAGCAGCACCACTTCGCCGGCCGCAACATCCACCCCGTCGAGATAGTCCGCGACCAGCCGCACCTCGCTGCCGAGTTTTTTGCTTAGCCACTCGGCTACGGGCGCGAGGGAAGATTCGGCATCGAAGCGGCCTTCCTTCGGCCGTCCCAGATGCGACAGCACCATCACGCGGGCACCGGCATCGCGCGCCGCCACGATCGTCGGCAGCGAGCTTTCCAGGCGCTGGGTGGAGGTCATGTGGCCGTGGTCGTCGATCGGCACATTCAGATCTTCGCGGATCAGCACGCGCTGGTCGCGCAAATCAAGGTCGCTCATGCGGATGACGGACACGGCGTAACTCCGGTGGTGGGTGGGCAAAAAGAGTAAAAAAACGGCGTCGAACCGTCGGTTGGCCGACTATTGTCGGCCGCACCCGGAGTCTATGCAAACCGCAGGCCAACGCGGCGCCTGGGAAACGTGGCAAGCGCGGCCGTGTATCGGTGCTTCGGCGTGGCTAAACTAGGCTTCTGGTGCATTTCGGGGAA
>CBAAAD010000485.1:0-2563 GCA_964658785.1 uncultured Methylobacterium sp. | reverse complement strand
CCTTGATCTGCAGATCGACGCCTTCCCTGGCAAGGATCGGCTTGACCTGCTTCAGGATCTCCGCATGCGGAATCGCCGTGGCGGCCACAGTCAGCGTCGTCGAGTCACCGCCGGAAGCGCTGCCACTACTGGCGGAGCAGCCTGCCAGCGTGAGCAGAACGGCAAGAGCAGCGATGAATTTTTTCATGACGGTTGACTTTGTGCGGCGCACAAGAATAGCCGTCCATACCGCCAAATGCAAAACGGGGTTTTCAGGCTTTAGCGTCGGCCGTAGTGCGCCACGATGCGGTCGCCCAGCATCTGCAGCAGCTGTACCAGCACGATCAGCAAAACCACGGTGACCAGCATGTAGTCGGATTTGTAGCTCAGATAACCGTATCGGTAGGCCAGATCGCCTAGGCCGCCCGAACCGATCGCGCCGCCCATGGCGGTGTAACCGACCAGCGCGATGGCAGTGACGGTGACGCCGGCCAGCAGGCCACCGCGCGCCTCCGGCAGCAGCACGTGTCGAACGATCTGCCACAGGCTGGCGCCCATCGCCTGGCTGGCTTCGATCACGCCATGCTCGACCTCGCGCAGCGCCGTCTCGACCAGGCGCGCGAAGAACGGCGCTGCGCCGATGACCAGCGGCGGAATGGCGCCACGAATACCCAGCTTGGTGCCGACGAGAAAATAGGTCACCGGCATCAGTACGATCATCAGGATGATGAAGGGCACCGAGCGCAGGATATTCACCAGCAGCGATGCGATGGCATACAGCTTCGGCATCGGGCGCAGCTGGCCGCGGCCGGTGAGATACAGCAGCACACCCAGCGGCAGGCCGAGAATGATCGTGAGCAGCAGCGAACCGCCGAGCATCAGCAGCGTATCGATGCAGGCATGCCCGATTTCGCCCCAGTCGTCGATATGGGGAAACAGCGTCTGCAGAAAGGGCGTGGCGTGGATCCGATACGTGCTCATGGGCGCAATTCCTCGATGTCGATTCCTGCCTCGCGCAGCGCCGACATCGCCGCATTGACGTGCTCGCCCTGCATCGCCAGAGTCAGCTGACCATAGGGCATGTCCTTGATGCGGTCGATGCGCCCGGCGAGCAGATTGAAGTCGATACCGGTATCACGCGCGACCCGTCCCAGTGCAGGTGTCAAGGTCGCCTCGCCGCGAAAGCTCAGGCGCAGGATGCGTCCGGGAATCTTGGAAAAGGCCAGTTCGGCGCCGACCCTCTCCTCGGGCAGCGCCTCGTTGACGAAGCGCTTGGTGGTGGCGTGCTGCGGGTGCAGAAAGACATCGATCACGCTGCCGCGCTCCACGATCTCGCCAGCGTCAAGAACAGCCACGCGATCGCAGACGCGGCGCACCACGTCCATCTCGTGCGTGATCAGCACGATGGTGAGCTTCAGTTCGCGATTGATCTCTGCGAGTAGATCGAGCACTGATGCGGTCGTCTGCGGATCGAGCGCGCTGGTGGCTTCGTCGCACAGCAAAATCGACGGCTTGTTGGCCAGCGCGCGCGCGATGCCGACACGCTGCTTCTGGCCACCGGAGAGCTGCGAGGGATATTTGTCGGCGTGATCGGTCAGGCCGACCCGCGCCAGCAGTTCGTCCACGCGCTTGCGCAGAACGGCGGCGTCGCGTTCGCCGGCCAAGCGCATCGGAAAGGCCACGTTATCGGCCACCGTCTGCGAAGCGAGCAGGTTGAAGTGCTGAAAAATCATGCCGATGTGCCGACGCTGTGCGCGCAGCGCCGGCTCGGCCAGCGCGGTCATTTCGGTATCGCCGACGAAGATCGTGCCGCCGCTGGGGCGCTCGAGCAGATTGATCAGCCGTATAAGCGTCGATTTGCCCGCGCCGGACAGGCCAATGATGCCGAACACCTCGCCATCGGACACTTCGAGACTGAAAGGCTTCAGCGCCGGGATGTCGCGACCGTCGACGCGATAGGACTTGTGCACATCAACAAAGCGGATCACGGCATGACCTGAGTTTTGCGCTAAAACCGCATTCTATGCCACGGACGTTGCTGGCGATGGCGTAGACTCTTGGCAGTTAACCCACCAGCAGGAGCTAGCCGTATGTCCAGCGTCTACGATTTCACCGTCCGCGATATCGATGGTCATGAGCGCTCGCTCGGCGAGTTTCGCGGCAAAACCTTGCTGATCGTCAATGTCGCTTCAAAATGTGGCTTCACACCGCAGTACAAGGGACTCGAAAATCTTTGGCAGGATCAGCGCGACAAGGGGCTGGTGGTGCTGGGTTTTCCCTGCGACCAGTTCGGCCATCAGGAGCCGGGCGATGCGGATGAAATCAAGACATTTTGCAGCACGCGCTACGACGTCACCTTCCCGATGTTCGCCAAGATCGAAGTCAACGGCGACCATGCCGACCCGCTCTATCAGTGGTTAAAGAGCGAAGGCAAGGGCATCCTGGGGAGTGAGTCGGTCAAGTGGAACTTCACCAAATTCCTGGTCGATGAAACTGGCCAGGTGGTAAAGCGCTATGCACCCACCGATACGCCTGAAAAAATCGGCAAGGACACGCTGGCCCGTCTGGGCGGCTAATCGCCCTG
>CBAAAD010000484.1:0-2575 GCA_964658785.1 uncultured Methylobacterium sp. | reverse complement strand
ATCGGTATAGCTGAGCTCCTGCGGGGGTTCATCATCCGTGCCGCGATTGGCGGGCCCCCAATTGTCGATCTGCGGCCCGAAAAGTTGCGCGGATTTTTGCGGCAGCGGGTCAGCCGTCAACGCCCGCAGCGCCGCGAACGTAATCATCGACGACGCCACGCCTGCGCCAATCAGCACGATCATCAACGCGGTGAGCACGGGATTTCGCCGAAGGCTATGCACACCCAGCCCGAGGTAATAACGAAACATCACTCAGTCTTCCCCTGAGTTCATATCGATCAGACCGACCGCGTGGCCACAACAGGCGGCACGGCCGCAGCGCGCAGCGCCGGCCCCAGCACCGCCAGTTGGCCCAGCAACCACAGCAGCAGCGCACCGATCGGCAGGTAATACAGCGGCAGGCGCGGCAGCTCGTAGAACTTCATCAGCGTGAGGTTCAGCGCAAACGCCAGCAGCATGCCAAGCACGATACCGAAGCTCACGATCAAAAAATTCTCGGTCTGGAAATACCGCAGGATGTCGCCGCGCGTGGCACCGATGGCGCGGCGGATGCCAATCTGCTTCTGCCGCTGGCTGACCCAGAAGCTGGAGAGACCGACGATGCCGCCGACGGTAGCGGCCAGAAGTACGGCGCAAATCATGGTGAGGAGAAACGCCATGCCTCGATCGCTGGCATAGCCGAGCGCACGAAGCACGCTGTAATGCTGCGCGCCACCTTCCTCGTCGAGTATGCGCATTCGGTTAAGCGCCAGCAGCGCGGCCGGTGCAGCGGTTACAACGGCATCAAGCTGGTTGGTCCTGGCGCGTATCAGGTAGTAGCTGCCCCCGTTATTGAAATTTCCGCTACGCAAGGGCAGCAAGATCGAGCAATAGGCGAAGCTGTGTGTGCCTATGGCTGGCACTTGCAGGTGCTCGATCACACCGATGATCGTACTGGGCGTATCGCCGATATATATCGCCCTGCCCACCGCCGGCTTGTCATGAAAGAGCCGCTCGGCGAGATCCTGAGTGATGATGATGACCGGCGGCGTAGCGTTATCTGTGTCGCTGGTAGCACTGATCTCATCCGTCCTGAAATTACGGCCGGCAATGAGCTTGAGGCCAAGCGTGGATAACGTGTGGTCATCCGCATAATAAGGTTCTGCGTACGTGGTCTTTTTTGGCTGATCGCGGGTATAGCGGACGCTCGACAGTTGCGCCCAGGGACCCACCGCGGGATAGGTGTAGTCGGCGTAAGCGTCAGCCACTCCGGGCAGTCGCCTCAGCACGGCAAGATCACTCAGCACCATCGCGTTCAACTGGGCTTTCGTAAAGTTGCCGATCCACTGGTTATGGACAACAGCGAGATTTGCCTCATCGATGCCCGTGGGTCGCGCCATGTGTTCCAGCCGCTGCTGGATGATGAAAAGCGCATTGCAGACAATGCCCAGCGTCAGTGCAATTTGCAGCACGATAAGCGCGGTCGCACCACGGTGCTGCTTGAGCGCCGCAAGAATCGGCCTCATCTGCATGCTCGCCATATCAGTTGGGCTTCAGTTGCCAGGCGGGCTGCACCTGCGCTGCGCGCCAGGTGGGGTACAGCGCCGCGATCAACGTCGCCACAATGGACGTAAGCAAGGTGAGGCCGAGCAAACTCATATCGATGTGCACCAGCCGCGCCACGCGCGGTTCAAAAAACGATCCCATACCGGACACACCACAAGCGGTGAGCGCGAGCCCAAGTAGGCCGCCAGCGGCACCTACCATGCCGGCTTCGATCAAAAATTGGGCGTGAATCGCTCCGCGCGATGCGCCGAGAGCCCGGCGCACGCCGATCTCGCCACGGCGCCGCATAAATTTGGCCAGCAGCAGTCCAACCGTATTGACCAGACAAACCAACTGCAGCCCAATCGCCAACAAAAAGGCGACGCGCGTTTCCTCCGGCACCGCGTGCACATAGTCCAGCCACTGCTTCAGGCTGCGCAGCCGGTTATTGGGCGCCCATGGAAACCGCCCGATACGCTGCTGCTCGGCGGCATAGCCATCCAGAAAAGCCTTATATCGCCGCACATCGGCGGCAGTCGGGAGCTCCACCCAAAATGAAATCCATACACACTGCGAATGCAGCAGATCGTTCCAGCCGGCCCCCTTGTAATCGTTGGTGCAATTTTCGCCCCAGCTATCGATTAGCTGAAAATTGATGGCAGTCGCGAACGGTACAAAAAAGTCTGGCGGATTACCCACGTCGGTGACGCTATGGATCGACCCTTCCGCGTAAAACCGCGGCTGCGGATTCCAGTCTCCCATCACACCCACCACGCGATAGTCGTGACCGCCCAGGCTGACGCGGCGACCAAGACTCCTTGTGCCGCCGAACAGCTTTTCGCTCAGCTTTCGGCCGATCACGACCGAGCTTCCACCTTTCGCATCATCGTCTGCACTCCAGCTACCGCCATCTGTAAATGGCACGTCAAACATGGCAAACATGTCCCGCGTTGCGGCGTAGCCTTTGACCGTGAACGGCGCTCGCCGGGCATCAGCGGGGTCCAGCGATAAAACTGTCTCGTAAACGGCTGTCTGACGCAGGGCCTTGGGG
>CBAAAD010000483.1:0-2577 GCA_964658785.1 uncultured Methylobacterium sp. | reverse complement strand
TCCGATCGCGGCCTGCAGAAAGAGTTCGAGGCGATCATCGCCGCGGTCATCGGTGGCGCCCTGCTCACCGGCGGCTATGGCTCGGTGCTGGGCGCCTGCTTCGGCGCGCTCATCTTCGGCGTGGTGCAGATCGGCATTTCCTACACCAACGTCAATTCCGATTGGTACCGCGTAGTGCTGGGCGCGATGCTGCTGCTCGCGGTGCTGTTCAACCATTACATCCGCTCGCGCGCAACGACCGGCAAGTGAGGATCGACTGATGGATACCCCAATAAAAAACGCCAGCGGCAGCGAGGATTACATCCTGCAGCTCGAAGGCGTCAGCAAATTCTTCGGCACCGTGATTTCGCTGAAGGACGTCACGCTGCGCCTGCGCCGAGGCGAAGTGCACTGCCTACTCGGCGACAACGGCGCCGGCAAGTCCACGCTGATCAAGACCCTCGCCGGCGTGCACAAGCCGAGCGAAGGACGTTATCTGATCGAAGGCGAAGAGGTCAGCTTCAAGTCGCCGCGCGAGGCGCTCGATTGCGGCATCGCCACCGTGTATCAGGATCTGGCCCTGGTGCCGCTGATGAGCGTGGCGCGCAATTTCTTCGCCGGCCGCGAGCCGACCAAGAAACTGTTCGGCATGATTCCCGTGCTCGACATGCAGCTGGCGGCCAGCACCGCGGTGGACAAGCTGGCCGAGATGGGCATTCACGTGCGCTCGCCGCACCAGCCGGTCGGCACGATGTCCGGCGGCGAACGCCAGTGTCTGGCGATTGCGCGTGCGATCCATTTCGGCGCCAAGGTGCTGATTCTCGACGAGCCAACCGCCGCGCTGGGCGTCAAGCAGAGCTGCAACGTGCTCAAGCTGGTACACAAGGCGCGTGAGCGCGGCATCTCGGTGATCTTCATCACTCACAACGTGCATCACGCCTATCCCATCGCCGACAGCTTCACCGTGCTCAATCGCGGGCAGTCGATGGGTACCTTCGCCAAGAGTGACATCAGCAAGGAGGAAGTGCTCGACATGATGGCCGGCGGCACCGAGATCCAGAGTCTCGTCGACGAGCTCGAAGGCCGTCAGGCCGCCTGAGCCATCTCGTACTGCCCTCCCCTATCGCCACCCCGAGTTTTTGCACCATGACCAACCATCGCTACGATCTGATTTGCCTGGGCCGACTCGCTGTCGACCTCTATGCCCAGCAGCACGGCGCACGGCTGGAAGATGCGTCCAGCTTCGCCAAATACCTCGGCGGCTCCTCCGGCAATGCCGCGTTTGGGGCAGCGCGCCTGGGCCTGCGCTCGGCCATGCTGACGCGCGTGGGCAACGACCATATGGGCCGGTTCCTCACCGAAACCCTGAGCAAGGAAGGCTGCGATGTCGGCCACGTCGTCGTCGACCCGGCGCGCCTCACCGGCATGGTGCTGCTCGGCATCAAGGATCGCGAAACCTTTCCGCTGATTTTCTATCGCGAAAACTGCGCCGACATGGCGCTGTGCGAAGACGATATCGATGAGGCCTTCATCGCCTCGAGCAAGGCCCTGGCGATTACCGGTACGCATCTGTCCACACCGGGCACGTTGGCCGCCAGCCGCAAGGCGCTGGCGTTCGCGCGCCAGCACGGCGTGCGCACCGTGCTCGATATCGACTACCGCCCCGTGCTGTGGGGACTGACGAATCGCGGCGACGGCGAAACGCGCTTCATCGCCGATGACGGCGTCACGGCCCACCTCCAGCGCGAGCTGGGCCAGTTCGATCTGATCGTCGGTACCGAGGAAGAATTCCATATCGCCGGCGGCAGCAAAGATTTGATCGCGGCACTGAAGGCCGTTCGCGCGGTAAGCCACGCCACGCTGGTGGTGAAGCGCGGCGCGCAGGGCTGCAGCGTGATCGAGGCCGCCATTCCCACGGCGATCGACGACGCACCGACGTTTCTCGGCAAGCGGGTCGAGGTGCTCAACGTGCTGGGCGCCGGCGATGCGTTTATCGCGGGCTTTCTCTCCGGCTGGCTGCGCGATGAGCCGATCGAGCGCTGCTGCGCCTACGCCAACGCCTGCGGCGCCATCGTCGTATCGCGCCACGGCTGCGCGCCGGCAATGCCGAGTCGCGCCGAACTCGACTATTTTCTCGCCCACGCCGAGCGGCTGCAGCGCCCGGACCGCGATGAGCAGCTGGCCCATCTGCATCGCGTGAGCGTGGCGCGCACGCACTGGGACGATTTGCATATCTTCGCGTTCGACCATCGCAGCCAGCTGTTCGAGCTGGCGCGCCAAGCGGGCGCCGACGAATCGCGCATTCCACAGCTGAAGCAGCTGCTGGTGCAGGCGGTAGCGCGCACCGAAAAAAATCTCGGGCTGACGCAGCGCATCGGCATGCTGTGCGACGGTCGCTACGGCCAGGATGCACTCAACGACGCCACCGGCCGCGGCTGGTGGGTGGGACGTCCGGTCGAACTGCCCGGCTCGCTGCCGCTGGAATTCGAAGCCGGCCGCGCCCTGGGCAGCGAACTGATCCAGTGGCCGCTCGAACAGGTGGTGAAGTGCCTGGTGCCGTTCGATCCGGACGGCACGCCGGAGCAGCGGCTGGAGCAG
>CBAAAD010000482.1:0-2592 GCA_964658785.1 uncultured Methylobacterium sp. | reverse complement strand
GTCCAGCCCAAGTTCCGGCGGCAGATCGCGACGCAGGATGATGCCGCGCAGGCGCTCCATCACGTAGAAGTCGTAACCCAACGTGGCCGGATCGTCGCTGATCGCCAGAATCGCCGGCACGCGCGGGTAATGCGGCTTCAGCGCCGCCATGACGCGCGCCTCGCGCAGCATGTCGTGGGCGGACTTGGCCTTCACGCCCGCCGGCGGGCGGCGCAGCACGAGTTCGCGTTCGCCGTAACTGATCAGGTAGGTCAGGTTGGATGCGCCGCCGGGAAACTGCGAGATGGTCGGCGCACCGTGCAGGCCGTCGACGTGCTGCTTGAGAAACGCATCGACCTTGTCGACATCCAGCTGGTCCTCCTCGCGCACGCTGCGCGCCTGATCGACGGCCGCCGTCATACTGCTTTCCTCGCGGCGATGGCAGCTCCCTGGGCGCGCATTTCCAGCTTGGCGATCAGGCCGCGATGCACTTCATCCGGGCCGTCGGCCAGGCGCAGGATGCGCGCGTTGGCAAACAGCGCAGTGATAGGAAAATCGTTCGACAGTCCGGCCGCGCCGTGAATCTGGATGGCCGTATCGGCAGCCTTCTGCGCCAGGTTCGGCACGATCACCTTGATCTGCGATATCTCGCTCATCGCCGCCTTCACGCCCTGCGTGTCGATCAGCCACGCCGCCTTCAGCGTGAGCAGGCGCGCCTGTTCGATCGCCATGCGCAGGTCGGCCACGATGTCCTTGTTGCCACCCAGCTCGATCAGCGGCTTGCCGAACGCCACTCGCGCAGTGGCACGCTCGCACAGCAACGACAGCGCCCGCTCGGAAGCGCCAATCGCACGCATGCAGTGATGAATGCGGCCCGGCCCGAGCCGGCCCTGCGCGATCTCGAAACCGCGGCCGGTGCCGAGTATCACGTGATCCAGCGGCAGCCGCACATCGGTAAAGCTGACCTCGCCATGGCCGGACGGCTCGTCATACGCATGGAACACGGGCAGCATGCGCTCGACCCTGACGCCCGGCGCATCGAGCGGGCACACCACCATCGTGTGCCGCTGGTGCGGCGGCGCTTCGGGGTGACTCAGGCCCATGAAAATCACCACGCGGCAGTGCGGATGACCGATGCCGGTGGACCACCACTTGCGCCCGTTCAGCACGATCTGGTCGCCGTCGATCGTCGCCGTCGCCTGCATATTGGTGGCGTCGGACGAGGCCACGTCCGGCTCGGTCATGCAGAAGGCGGAGCGGATCTCGCCGTCGAGCAAGGGCTTCAGCCAGCGCGACTTGTGCATGTCCGAGCCGTAGCGCAGCAGCACTTCCATATTGCCGGTGTCCGGCGCGTTGCAGTTGAAGATTTCCGGCGCGATGAACGAGTGGCCCATGATCTCGGCCAGCGGCGCGTAGTCGACGTTGCTGAGGCCGGCGCCGTACTCGGGCTCGGACAAAAACAGATTCCACAGCCCGGCCGCCTTCGCCTTGGCCTTCAGCGTTTCCATCACCGCCGGCTGGTGCCACGTGCGCCAGTCACCACTGCCGGTGAGCTCGTCGGCAACGATTTTTTCGGCGGGTTCGATTTCGTCGCGCATGAAGCGGTTGAGCGTTTCTGCCAGCGCGCGCGAGCGTTCGGAATGAGCGAAATCCATCGGGCTTCTCCTGCGGGTATGCCGTGGTTATTCCCCAAGCGTACGCCGGTCGGCATCAATCAGTGACATGAATATCTTTTATATCCACCCATCAGCTCAGCTAATATGCAGGATCGTGCAGCGCAGCATATTGATTGGACTGAGGCTCGCCTATGAACCGCCCCGACCTGCGGATGGATCTGAATCTTTTCCGCGTGCTGGACGCCATCCATACGCACGGCGGCATCAGCGCGGCGGCGCGTGCGCTGCACCTGACCCAGCCGGCGATTACCCATTCGCTCAACCGCCTGCGCGAGCTGTTCGGCGACCCGCTGTTCGTGCGCCAGGGCAACCGCGTGGTGCCGACGCACAAGGCGCGCAGCGTGATGGCCGACGTGCAGCTGCACCTGCGCGGCCTGCAGGCCACCACGCAGATGCACGCGAGCTTTCGTGCCGACGAACTGGACATGACCTTCACCGTCGGCTTTCGCGACGTACTGGAGTCCATCGTGTTTCCGCCGCTGCTGGTGAAGATGGCTGCGCTCGCACCGCATGCCCACATCGTCAGCCGGCGCATCGCCGCCGCCGATGTCGATCGCGAATTGAGCGCCGGCACGATCGATCTGGTGGTGGATCGGCGGCTGCAGGCCGGGCCGCGATGGAGCAGCCGACACCTGCTCGACGAGTCGCTGGTAGTCGGCATGCGCGCGAAGCACCCGCTGGCCGGCGGCGCGCTTCGGCGTAGCGACTACCTTGGCGCCCGGCACGTGGCAGTTTCCCAGCTCGGCGAGGCCGTGCCGCTGGACGTGCTGCTGGCGCAGGACGGTCGAGCGCGCGATATCCAGCTGGTCTGCCAGCATTATTTCTCTGCCTGCCAGGTCGCTGCCGCCAGCGACCTCCTGCTGACCATGCCCAGCTCGTATGCGCAGTGCTTCTCCCGGCTGCTGCCCATCGTGGTGCAGGCGCTGCCGATCAAGCT
>CBAAAD010000481.1:0-2599 GCA_964658785.1 uncultured Methylobacterium sp. | reverse complement strand
GCGACCAATACATCCAGATCGAGCCCTGCGCGCTGCTTCAGCCAATGCGCCAGCAGCTGATAGGACACCGACAGCGCCATCGAGGGAAGAAAGCTGCCGTCGGCCAGGCCGTCGACGATTTGTTGCGGCGTAAACCAGCGCGCGTCTTCCAGTTCGCGGTCGCGCAGGGTGATGTGCGGCGATGAGGCGGTGGCGATAAAGCCCACCATCAGCGAGGCGGGCATCGGCCACGGTTGCGACGAGTGGTACTGAATGTCATCGACGATGACGCCGGATTCCTCCGCCACTTCGCGGCGCACCGCATCTTCCAGCGACTCGCCCGGTTCCACGAAACCGGCCAACGTGGAATAGCGCCCCGGCGGCCAGACCGCCTGGCGGCCCAGCAGACAGGCACCTTCGTATTCCACCAGCATGATCACGGCAGCGTCGGTGCGCGGGAAATGCACATGGGCACCGTCCGGGTTGGTGCAGCGGGCGCGGTGCCCCGCGGCGACCAGTTCCAGCGATGCGCCGCAGCGGTTGCAGTAGCGCATCTCGCGCTGCCAGTGCGCCAGGCCTTTGGCGTAGGCGAACAAGCCGGCCTCATCGGCGGCCAGCTGCAGGCCGGCGGAGCGCAGGCTCATGCGGCGAGCAGCGAGGGTTTCTTCGAGCCGATCGACTGGCGCGGTTTCTTCCAGCGTCAGCAGGAAATGCGCGGTGGTATCGACACGGCCAAGAAAGCTGGCGGGAACGGCGCCGCCGAGCGCTTCGCCCAGTGCAGCACGCTCGCGCTTGTCCAACCAGCGCAGCGCTTCGCGATCGCGGTGCATGAACGCCTGGCCCCCCGCATCCAGCAGCAGATAACGGGCATCGGATGCGTCGGCCTGTTGCTCGATCCACGCCAGGTCGTCGCGTCGCTCTGCCGTGCGGTCGAGTAACAGGCTGAGTCCAGCAAACGTGTTCTGGCGAGGCGGTGCGTCCCGGTCCATCAAGACAATCCGCTCAAGTGGAAAACGAGGAGCCGCAGCCGCACGTGGTCTTGGCGTTCGGGTTGCTGATGACGAACTGCGAGCCGCTGAGGTTTTCGGCGTAGTCGATCTGCGCGCCGGTCAGGTACTGCAGCGAGAGCGGATCGCACAGCAGCGTGACGCCTTCGCGCTCCAGTGCAAAATCGTCTTCGGCCTGCGCCTCGTCGAAAGTGAAGCCGTACTGAAAACCCGAGCAACCACCGCCGGTGATGTACACGCGTAATTTCAACGCCGGATTGCCTTCTTCGGCAATCAGCTCGTGCACCTTGTGCGCGGCGGCGGCGGTGAACAGTAGCGGCTCGCCGCTGCTGCGGTAGTCGGGAATGGTGAGCAAGGTTTCCATAGTCTTTTAAATGGGGTCGTCTGGGGCGTGTGCAAGCATACGCCCTAGGCTGTTACGCCTTCATCCAGAGGCTTTGGCGACGGCAGTTCGCGCGTCGCCTCATCGGCCTGCCGGGCCATGCGTCCGTTGACCTGGGCGCCGGCGGCCATTTCCATCGTGTGATATCGCAGGTCGCCGTCGATGCGTGCCTGCGACGCCAGCTCCAGCCGCACGCTCACATGAACGTCGCCGGTGACGTGGCCGTTGATCACCGCTTGCGGCACGCGGATTTCGCCCTGCACGTAGCCGTGTTCGCTGAGGGTAAAAATGGCATCGTCACCTTCGCCCAGCACGGCGCCCTCGATGCG
Source organism: uncultured Methylobacterium sp. (assembly GCA_964658785.1). Lineage (GTDB taxonomy): Bacteria > Pseudomonadota > Gammaproteobacteria > Xanthomonadales > Rhodanobacteraceae > Rhodanobacter. Next base: position 902 of record CBAAAD010000481.1, on the reverse strand, counting down.
GCCATCCAGGTGCAGCGCGCCGCTGAAACGTAGATCGCCGCGTATGACGGTGCCATGCGCGATCAGGCTGGTGTCCTGACTGGTTGGGCTGCGTTCGTTGCGTTTACGGTTGAGCATCGTGATCCCCTTGAGCTGTGATGATATTGCCACTGAGCGCGTCTTCCCAGGACACGGTGCGCATGACGGCGGCTTCGCCTGCCGACTGGATGCCAATATGCAGACGCATCGGACGAAAATTGGCAGGCAGCACGATCGTGCCGTGCAACTGCTCAAAATACATCAGGCGGAACGGCAGGCCATCCTTTTGCGGCGCATTGCCCAACGCGGCCCAGTCGAGCTGTACGACCTTATTGTCGCGCAGGCCCTCGACGCTTATCGTGACACTGCCGGTGATTTCATCGTTGCGTTTGGCCGTTTGCATAAGGCTGAGCATCAGATTCCAGCCATGCGAGCCGGAGATCGGCTCCAGCTTCGCTTCCTGCAGCTTCAGCCCCTGGCGCTGCGTATCGCCGCCGACCAGCCGCGAGTAGAAGCCCAGATTGGCGCGCAGGCCGCTGATTTCCTCTTCGCGCTGGGTCAGCGTCACGCGAAGTGACTTGGTGGCCACATCGTTGACCTGCGCATCGCGCTGCGCATTCGCCAGCTGCTGCTTCAAATTCTCGATTTGCGCATTCAGCGCGCGCTGCTGCCGGTGATCGACCGCTACCGGGTCGGCGTGGTGGCTGAGCAGTCCCACCAAAAGCCCCGTCGCCAGCAGGCTTCCCACCCAGGCAAGGCCTAACCAGAGCTGGAGCCGCTTTGCACTGACGTCGTCGTGCCTGCGCACCACAAAACGCGGCGGGGGTCGTGACACCATGCGGTCGGTTCCGGCGAAAACTCAAGGTATAGCCTTGGCGCAAGGA
>CBAAAD010000480.1:0-2608 GCA_964658785.1 uncultured Methylobacterium sp. | reverse complement strand
GCAAGCATTGCTTACACCTATACCCACTCTCTCTACAACCACGACAATAACAATCCAGACGATCAGTACTCATTCGATTATGAGAAGGCCAACAACTATCCCTTCGTCTCTGCGGATGTGCCAAAACATCGCTTGGTGGTCACGGGCACGTTAGACGGTCCGTGGGGCTTCCTATTTGGCGGCAAGTTGACCTTGGCCACGACGACGCCATCCCTTGGCTTGGCTTTCTACGGCCTCCCTGTCACCAATATGGATAGCGGCAGTGTCTCTGGTGGTGGTGGCCAATCAGTGTCAATTTTTCCACCAGGCGAAGGTCGCTTCCTACTTGGTGGCAAGGTCTTCGGCTACCGCGACATCGACCTCCAAGCGACCAAGAACTTCGATCTTAGTCGTGGTGTAAGCGCCTATGTGCGATTCGACGTGATCAATCTGTTCAACTGGAACAATTACGTCGACTACATAGCAAACTACGGTTCCGACGGGAAGTTGAACAGAACGCCAGTCATTTACAACCCTACGGGTGATATCACCGGTTATCCACGTACATTGCGCGTTAGCGTAGGTCTGAAATTCTAAGCGCGCTTCTGAGGGCTGGCCGGCAATGTTGTACAGCCCTCGTACCAAGCCCGCGAGCAGCGGGCTTTGTTTTTTGCGACACGATGAGTTTCTTTTCGATGACAGCTGATCGCATCAAAAACATTCTTATTGTCGGCGGTGGTACGGCCGGCTGGATGGCTGCGTCCGCGATGGCCAAGGTACTCGGGCCCGGCTATTCGATACGTCTGGTCGAGTCGGAAGAAATCGGCATCGTCGGCGTGGGCGAAGCGACGGTGCCGCATCTGAAGCTGTTCAATGATCTGCTCGGCATCGACGACATCGAGTTCGTCAAACAGACCCAGGGTACGTTCAAGCTCGGTATCCAGTTCAACGACTGGGGACAGCTGGGCGACTCGTATATTCATGGCTTCGGCAGCATCGGCCACGACATCAGCCTGCTGCCGTTTCATCAGTTCTGGATCAAGGCACGGCAGCTGGGCCTCGCGGCGGACATCGGCGCGTATTCGATCAATACCGTGGCGGCGCCGCGCGGCAAGTTCATGCCGTCGGCGACGGACGTTCCCGCCGGTTCGCCGCTGGCCGATATCGCCTACGCCTATCACTTCGACGCCGGGCTCTACGCCAAATTTCTACGTAACTATGCCGAGCGTATCGGCGTGGTGCGCACCGAGGGCAAGATCGCGCAGACGCGCCTTCGTGCGGACGACGGGTTTGTCCAATCCATCGTTTTGGAAAGCGGCGAAACTATCGAGGCCGATCTTTTCATCGACTGCTCCGGCTTTCGTGGCTTGCTGATCGAAGAGGCGCTGCATACCGGCTATATCGATTTCACCCACTGGCTGCCGTGCGATCGGGCGCTCGCCGTGCCCTGCGAAAAGGTCGGCCCGCCCACGCCGTATACGCGCTCGACCGCGCGCGCGGCCGGCTGGCAGTGGCGCATTCCGCTGCAGCACCGCACCGGTAACGGCTATGTCTACTCCAGCGCACACATCAGCGATGACGAGGCGGCGGCAACGTTGCTGAAGCATCTCGACGGTCGCCCGCTGGCCGATCCGCGGCCGCTGCGCTTCACCACCGGCATGCGCCGCAAGGGCTGGAACAAGAACGTGGTCGCGCTCGGCCTGGCCAGCGGGTTTTTGGAGCCGCTGGAATCGACCAGCATCTATCTGATCCAGTCCGGTATCACCCGGCTGCTGAGCCTGTTTCCGCAGCGCGATTGCAGCACCGTTCTGGCCGACCGCTACAACGCGCAGACGGCCTTCGAGTTCGAGCGTATCCGCGATTTTCTGATCCTGCACTACTGCGTGACCCGGCGCGACGACACGGCGTTCTGGAACGACTGCCGCACGATGTCCATACCCGAATCACTGCGGGAGAACATGCGACTGTTCGAGGACAGCGGGCGCTTCTATCGCAACGCCGAAGAGATGTTTGCCAGCGTGAGCTGGGTGCAGGTGATGATCGGCCAGGGGATCATGCCGCAGGGCTATCACCCGATGGTCGATCAGATGCCGCTGAACGACCTGAAAAATTTCGTCGGCAGCGTCGGTCACGTGATCTCCAGCTGCGTCGACGCGATGCCGATGCATCAGGCGTTTATCGAGCGGCATTGCGCTGCGCCGAAGGTCACTTTCTAACGGCAGACGACACGCTCCCCACAGTCCGGCGCGTGGTCGGGCCGTATGTTCCCCTCACCGCAACCACATCGAGCCTTTTGACGATGGCAAAAAAACTGCTTCGCACCTTCGCCACCCAACTTCTCGTCTCGCTGCTCGTCGTTGGTGCCGGCAGCGTTTCGGCGCTGTCGGCCAGAGACGTCCCCACCGGCTATGCCGCGCTGGCCAAACCGCAGCAGGCGATGGTGGCGGATATCGAAAAGCGCAGCTTCGACTGGTTCTGGCAGAGCGCCAATCCCGTCAACGGCCTGATGCCGGACCACTATCCGGCCGACTCATTCGCCAGCATCGCGTCGGTAGGCTTTGGCCTGACCGCGTACGGTATCGGCGTGGAGCGCGGCTACATCACGCGTGAGCAGGCAATCGATCGCACG
>CBAAAD010000479.1:0-2610 GCA_964658785.1 uncultured Methylobacterium sp. | reverse complement strand
TACTACCCGGCAAAGAACGGGCGCGAGGATGCGATTGTGATGGTGCTGGAGCTTGGCGCAACGCCGGGCTAGTGAGCGATGCCAGCGGCCGAGCTGCCGGATGATTTTCCCGATCGCTTGAATCGACGCCATTCAATCCATCCGCCAGCAATCAGACCCAATATGCCGGCGATAAAGCCAATGGCGATAAGCCACATATAAGTCGGACGATACGAAAACACCACGCGATGATTTCCCTGGGGCAACGACAGGCCCTGAAAGATGCCGTTCGTTTCGGTCACCGACTGCGTCTGGCCGTCGATCGACGCGCGCCAGCCCGGATAAAACGCCTCGCGGCGCAGCAGCATCGCGCTGGTGGCGCAGTTGCTGGTCAGCTCGTTTCGATTCGCCGGCCACAGCTTGCATGAGCCCGTCAGCACGTCGAAGTAGGGTTTAGGATGGGGCAGCTCATAAATCTCCATGTCGTCGCCACTGTAGACGTGAGCTGACGCCCTTGTCCCCTGCGCAAGCGGCGACGCACTTGGCGGGAGTGGTGAGCCATTGGCGGATGCAGAGGGCGGCGAGGTGAACGGACTGGTGCCCGGCGGCGTGAGCACATAGCGGATGCCCAGTTCTTCATATGCAGCTGGCCCGTGACTGCGAAACGCCGCGGGATTGTCGCCCTCATTCGTCATGCCCACGATACCGATCAGCGCTATCGGATCGGCTGCCGGATTGATATGGGCGTGAATATAGTCGACCCAGTTGCTGGGCACCGGCAGATAGTTGTAGTTGATCTGGGCCACTTTGAAAAACGCGCCGTAATTGGCCGCCAGCGGCCCGAGCGAATACACCCGATCCAGCCCGACGTGTGACTGCAGAAAAGCGATGCCGCCCTCGTGTCGCTCGATCTGGCGCACGCCGTTTCTCACCGGCAGGATGAACGCGATGCAGGCGTCGATAATCAGCAGCACTACCAAACCCTTCAGTGCACCGCGCCAGCGGTCGCGCCGCATCGTCAGCAGCAGTGCCGCTGCCATCGAAACGATCAACCACACTACGGCGACGTGGAAAAAAGGGCGATAAGACGGGGTTTTCAGGAGCACGCCGATCAGATCCGCGGCAAGCCAGATAGCCAGCAGCACGGCGGCAACCGAGGCGATAAAGGCCAACGCGAGCCGGCTACGCGATGTCGGCCCGGTTCGCTGCATCCCATCGATGGCGAGCGCTATCAGCACGACCTGCGCAAACTCCCATGAGGGAGCGCAGTAGCGGAAAAATGCGGCTGATTTGATCAGCGGGATCAGGTTGATCAGATCGCTGATCGGCCGCACGTCGAACGTCTTGGCGAAACACAGGCCCATCCAGATCAGCAGCGCGACATGCAGCAGGCGCCGGCAAAAAAACACGCTCGACAGGACGAGAAAAAGCGCAAGCGCCGTGATGTACCCGCCGATGCCGCCCCAGACGTGATCCAACACATTCTGCAGATCGCTGTAGGCAGCGATGGGGCCGTACAGCCAGGGCATGAATGACTGCGCCGCGGCGGCATAAGGCAGCCTGGCGTGCGCGAAGCTGCCGTCGTGTGCGCCGACAAAAGCGCGACTCAACAATTCGGCAAAGGGAACAATCAGCGGCGCCGCGCAGAGGACTCCAAGCAGAATTCCAAGAAGGATGCCGCGCACGAATTTCAGCTTTTGCGGAGCACTCAGTCCGGGTAGTCGGCTTAGCACCCACACACCGGCAAGCAACCCGTCGATGTAGGCGGTTTCGGGAAAGCCGGCGTAGATCGACCAGGCGAGCGCAGCCGGTATCAGCAGCCAGCCTCCGCCTGCATTCACGCAGACGCGGCCGCGCAGCTGCTCCACGCCGAGCAGCAGCATCGGCAGAAAGGCGATGGGCGTCATGATCGGTGCGCCGTGCCAGCCGAAGGTGCCGTTCAACTCGAAAAGCGCGGCGCCGGTGAGTGCTGCCGTTTTCGTCAGTCCGATCCTGCGCAGCAGGGCAAACGTGCACACGCCGGCAATGATTTGCAGCAGCCACTTGACCCAGATGCCGCCATCGCGGAAATGCATCAGCAGGACGAACGGCAGAAACAGCGATGCCGGCTGCGCCTCTGCCGCCAACGGCAGGCCGACGCCGTTGTAGGCGTTCCACCATGGCACCTGCCCCGACAACCATTGATCGGCAGACAGCTTGCCAAGGGCCTGCCCCTGAAAACCCACGTTGGGATCAATCCACGGATTGCCCCAGTGATGTTTTCCGACATCACCTACCGAGGCGACCAGCGCGAGTGGGTCCGGTTTGAAACTGCCTGTCAGCGCCGGCAGCTGGATCAACGTAGGAATCAGCAAGAGCAGCAGCAGCGGAAGCCAGGTCCGTAGGCGGTTCTTCAGCAGTTCCATGCAATCCCCTCTGGTTGACGCGACGACGTTTCGATGCCGCGAGGACAATATAGTGCGCATCGTGGACTACATTGTCTGACTATCCCAGTTTCTGCAGCCGCTCGCGCAGCGCGCTTATCTGCTGTGTCCAGTCGGTGATGCGCTGGCCTTCCTGCTGCGCGACATCGCGCGGTGGAAATGGGGCGGAACGTATTTTTCTCGAAGTGCGGCCGTCCAATCCACTGGC
>CBAAAD010000478.1:0-2615 GCA_964658785.1 uncultured Methylobacterium sp. | reverse complement strand
CGATCAGAATAACGGCAACGCGGTGTATGTCGACAATGGTGCCGAGGGTCGCGACGTGACGAAAGCTGCTGCGCGCAATTTCTCCGGCTACGCCTGGCTGCCGCGCGGCAAGGCCCTGCTGCTAGCGGGCGACGACGGCACCGAGGCAGCGATGTGGGAACAGCCGTTGAGCGGTGCGGCGAAAAAGCTCGATCTTGGCGATGTACAAGCCAACCCTGAGGTCAGCGTGTCCAACGCGGGCGCCATCGCCTTTATCGGCAGCACGGCGGTCCACCCAGGCGAGCTGTACGTGATGTCGTCCACACGCGCCAAACCGAAGCGGCTGACCAACTTCAACGCGTTCGCCGACAGCTTCACGCTGGGCCGCAGCGAATCCGTCGAATGGACCGGACCGGACGGCTTCAGGGAAGATGGGGTGCTGACCTACCCGACCGGATACAGCAAGGGTCAAAAATATCCGCTGGTGTTGGTGATCCACGGTGGCCCGGCGTCCGCCAGCACGCTGCACTTTTCGCCGCTGCCGCAGCTGCTGTCGGCGGCCGGCTTCCTGGTGTTCCAGCCCAACTACCGCGGCAGTACCAACCTGGGCGACGCGTATCAGCACGCGATTTTTCGCGACACGGGCACTGGGCCCGGCAACGATGTGATGGCGGGACTCGCCGCGGTTGAAAAACTCGGCAGCGTCGATCAGAGCCGGATCGGCGTTACCGGCTGGTCCTACGGCGGCTACATGACGACCTGGCTCACCGGTCATTACGGCTTATGGAAAGCCGCTGTTTCCGGCGCCGCGCTGACCGACTGGGTGATGGACTACACCTTGGCCTACTACCAGCAGGGCGACACGTATGTATTCGGCGGCTCGCCATGGCTGGCGAAGTACCACGACATCTGGCGCGACCAGTCGCCGATTGCCTACGCCCAGAATGTCAAAGCGCCAACGCTCATCATGGGCGACGTCGGTGACCCCAACGTGCCCTTGTTGAACAGCTACGAGTGGTATCACGCGCTGCGCGACAACGGCGTGGCAGTGGAGTTTTACGCCTACCCCGCGGACACGCATTTCCCCAGCGATATCGTGCGTACGACCGATGTGTACAAGCGTTGGGTGGGCTGGATGACGGCGCATCTGTGAGGCTTGTCCGGCAAAAACCGGCCGATTGACTGCGCCGGTTTTTGCGAGCGACCGTCATTTTCTTGCGCCTTTAGTGACCCTATGTGTCGCTTTGCGCTGCGCGAGGCTTGCTGCCTGGTTTTGAATCCAGGACGCCAGGCCCACATGCCAGGCGTTTAAACCGCTCGAGGCCGTGTTCGAGCGTTTTAATCAGCTGGCACACATCGTGCTGTCTGACTTTTAGACGGCTACTTGGATATCACGACAGGCTAGGGGTGGCACAGGAGCCGCTCGCGTAAGAGACATCTGGGCGTCCTTCACCGAGCCTTGCCACCAAACGTTTAAACTTGCGAGATAAAGCGCATGAGCGGCTGAATATTTTGCCAGCCTGGAAGGCAAAATAGGCCACCACACATCGGCAGCGGTTCCAGCTGAACTATCGCGACACTTTGAGCGGGATACGTCGGCACGCTAGCGAACCAAACGAGCTTTGTTGGCGGTGGCTGCAGCATTACAAGGGGGAATGAAATAAATGGAGCGGCAGATCACATTAACGGCAGCGCGTCGCTTCCAGCGACTGTGCGCCGTTTTTGTCGTTTGCCTTCTGTCGATAGGCTCGGCGCACGCTTCGGCCCAGCTCAGCGGCGCGTGGCGCCCGGTACTCTCCGGCGACACAGCGCAAACGGTGATGCAGGAATATCGCGGCGGCCAGCTGAAACGCTTCGACCCTTCGATTCTGCAGCGATTTCAGGTGAGCGCCCTGGGAAGCTGGGTAGTCATCGCGCCCGAGCCTCCATGGGACAACAACGAACGCGTACTGACCATCTATCCGCCGCCGCTGGGCACCGTGACGGTGTTTGCGCAGGATCAGGAAACGCCCCTGACGCTTGACGATTTCAGGGCCGCCTCGCATGGTCACGGCCGACTGGCGTGGCGCGTACCGCTGAATCAGGCTGCTTCTGCGCCGATCCTGCTCAAGTTCGAACCTTCCACGACGCCCGGTGCTCCGGTGCGCTTCGAAATACAACCGTGGAACGATTATCTGCACCAGGACGCGCAGTGGCTGGTATTTGCCAGCGCCAGTTTCGCCGTCATGGTGTCGATGGTACTGATGGCACTGTGCTTTGCGCTGATGCTGCGCGATATCGCATTTGCCTGGTACGCCGGCTTCATTCTCTGCTACGCGTTTATTCAGGGCATCCAGACCGGCTTCCTCTTTCATCCCATGGAGTGGGAGTGGCTGTCGGGAATGGGGATGACCAGCGGTGCGGTAGCCGTCGAGCTGTCGGTCGCGTTTGCGTCGCTCTTCATGATGCGGTTCTGCCAGCTTCGCACCCGCGCGCCGCTGCTGCGGGTTCCGGTGATTGCGCTGGCTGTTGGCATGGGCTTGCTGGTGGTGATGCGCTGCAGCCACATCGAGCTGCTGACGGATGCCGCGCAGATTCTGCTCAATCCGATCTTGATGATCGGCGCAGCGCTGCTGCTGATTTCCGCCGTGGTTGCG
>CBAAAD010000477.1:0-2632 GCA_964658785.1 uncultured Methylobacterium sp. | reverse complement strand
CTGGCGCTGATGCAGTCGAGGCTGCGCTCCGGTACTTATTTGAACGCGTCAGTCACGACGCTGCTCTGCGGGCGTATCAACGCAGCGACTATTTCGTGTATGCGCATGGACGGCGGCGACATCGCACCGGAACGCGATGAGTCGGACAGTTTTTCTGTTGTGCTGGCGAAAGAGGCCATCGCAGGTTTAGTGGGCGTTGCTCGCGCGCAGGCCGGCGAGGGTGTGCCCACGGATATTGTCGCTTACGGTCCGGTTGGGTCGACCGGGCTCGCGCTGATGGTGGAGCTCGATGCCACCGGGCTGTATGCGCCGATTCGGCGGGGCATGCTGTGGGGGCTTGGTGCGGTTCTGCTCGTGGTGGTGGTATCGGCAACCTGGTTGCGCAGGCGAATCCGCACGCTGGTTACGCGCCTGGTAACCACCGAAAGCCGTTATAAGGCCGTGGTCGAGTCGCTGCACGATGGCCTGGTGTTGCAGGACGCCAGGGCGAAGATCGTGGCATCCAACTCCGCCGCCAGACGTATTCTCGGGCTCGACGAAGTCGAGCTGCGAGGCCGCAGCTCGCTCGATGCGGAGTGGAAAAGCGTGCACGAGGACGGCTCCGAGTGGCCCGGCGAAGACCATCCGGCACCCCGCACGCTGCGCACAGGCAAGCCGGAGTCTGGCGTGATCATGGGCGTGCAGCGGCCGCATGGAGAATTGCGCTGGCTCAGCATCAACACTGTGTTGACCAGCGCAGATGGCCTGGAAAGCGAGCGTGCCGTCATCACCACCTTCTCCGACATCACCGAACGACGTTCTGCCGAACAACAGCTGGCGCAGTCCAACCAGCTACGTCAGGCGATTCTGGATGCGGCGCCCTTTTCGATCATCGCCACGGACGAGGACGGCGTGATCAAGGCGATCAATCCGGGCACCGAGCGCATGCTCTTGTACAAAGCCGCGGACTTGGTCGGCAAGGAGACGCCGCTGGTCCTCCACGATCCGCAGGAGGTTGCCGCGCGCGCCGAAGAATTGTCCAGCATGCTCGACAAACGCATTGACGCAGGGTTCGAGGTATTCGTGCACAAGTCGCGATTCGGTGTGACCGAAGATCGCGAATGGACCTACGTGCGCAAGGACGGCTCACGCTTTCCGGTCAGCCTTACGGTGACGGCGCTGCACGATGAGTGCCAGCAGATCACAGGTTATCTCGGCATCGCCTACGACATCACCGAGCGCAAGCATCAGGAAGAATTCGTCCGCCACGTGGCGCACCACGATTTCCTCACCGGGCTGCCAAACCGCTCGTTGCTCAATGACCGGCTCTATATCGCGATCGAGCGCGCGCGGCGCGATGGCTGCAAGGTGGCTGCGATGATGATCGACCTGGATCATTTCAAGCGCGTCAACGACTCGCTGGGCCACCATGTCGGCGACGAACTGCTGAAGATTGTCGCCGCACGCATCCTCGCCTGCGTTCGCCGGTCCGATACGGTGGCGCGCATGGGCGGCGACGAGTTTGCCGTGCTGCTCAGCGATATAAGCAACGACCGGGAGATCGAGCTGGTCGCCGACAAGATCATCAAGAGCGTGTCGCAGCCCGTGCAGGTCGGCGGCCATGAGCTGCACGTTTCTCCCAGCATCGGCATCAGCCAGTACCCCGATGATGGCGAGGATCTGCACGCGCTGCTGATCGATGCGGATACCGCCATGTACGAGGCGAAACAGGCGGGCCGCAAGACCTATCGTCTGTTCAGTCGTGAAATGGAGCTGGCGGCCAGGACCAAGCTTGAGCTTGAAGACGAACTCCAGCTGGCGCTGAAGCACGGCGAATTTCGGCTGCATTACCAGCCCCAGATCAGCCTGCAGAGCGATCAGATCAATGGCATGGAAGCGCTGCTGCGCTGGTACAGCCCCAAGCGCGGACTAGTCGCGCCCGGCGAATTCATTCTCATCGCCGAGCAGAGTCCGCTGATTCTGGAAATCGGCAAGTGGGTGCTTTTCAACGCGTGCCGCGACATGGCGGCGGTTAACCAACGCACGCGCCGCAGCCTGCGTGTGGCGGTCAATCTGTCGCCGCGACAGTTTCTGCAGATCGATCTGGTCGACCACGTGCAGCGGGTGCTGCAGGAAACGGGTCTGGCGCCGGCGTGCCTGGAGCTGGAGATTACCGAAGGGTTGCTGATGGATCACTCGGCCGAGACCATCGAGCGCCTCAAAAAGCTCCGTGAGCTGGGTGTGCTTATCGCCGTCGATGATTTTGGCGTTGGCTTTTCCAGCCTCTCGTACATCACCCAGTTTCCGATCAGCACGCTCAAAATCGACCGAGTTTTTGTCGACCGGCTGCCTGAAAGCTACAGCGACGCTGCGGTAACGCTGGCGATCATTGCACTGGCACACAGCCTGGATATGGCTGTCGTCGCCGAGGGGGTAGAGACGATCGAACAGCTGGACTATCTGCGCCAGCACGGCTGTGATTTTGTGCAGGGCTATTTTCTCGGCAGACCGCAGCCGATCGAAAATTTTCGGTTGGAGGGCGGCTGAGAGCGCGTTCGAGCGGCGTGCGTGCAGCGCCGTCAGCGCATCGGATGCCACCGGATTTGGACGGCCATATATGTTGCATGATTCGGTCTTCCGCCTGCGCTTTCAG
>CBAAAD010000476.1:0-2635 GCA_964658785.1 uncultured Methylobacterium sp. | reverse complement strand
CTTCATCAGTGGCGCGAGCTGCGGCCACACGGTGTCGAGCACCAGCGGTTCAGCGCTCGCCACGGGATGCAGGCCATCGTCCTGCATTTTCGCCGGGTCCATCGCTACGCCTTCGAGGAGAAACGGCACCAGGGCGGTGTGTTTGGCTTTCGCCAGATCCGCATAGACGGCGCGCAGGCCGTCGCGATACTGCGGGCCGTAGTTCACCGGCAGCTCGATGCCCAGCAGCAGCACGCGAATTTTCGCCTTCTGCGCCAGATCGATCATCGCGGCGAGATTGTCCTTCAACGCAGGCAACGACAGTCCCTGCAGGCCGTCGTTTGCTCCCAGTTCGATCACAAGCACCGAGGGATGATATTTCTGCAGCAGTGCCGGTAAACGATTGCGCCCGCTCAGCGACGTTTCACCGCTGATGCTGGCATTGACCGCGGTCGCCTTCGGCACCATCTTCGAAAGGCGTGCATCCAGCAGCGACACCCAGCCGGACTCGATCGGTATGTTGTGTGCGGCCGAAAGCGAATCACCCAGCACCAGTACGGTTTTTACGGCTGGCGCTTTCGCCGCCTGCGCTACCGCTTGGCCCGTACCACCCAGCAACAGCCCGCAACACATCATCCAACCAAGGCATCGACGCATGACTGATTCTTCCCGCGCGCTTCTAGAGACCCGCGATGTTAGCAAGTCGGTCAGCGGTCCCGAGGGAAAGCTCGACATCCTTCAGAACGTCAGCCTGCAGATTCAGCCCGGAGAAAGTTTCGCCATCGTCGGCGCGTCGGGCTCGGGCAAGACCACCCTGCTGGGCCTGCTCGCCGGGCTGGATACGCCGAACAGCGGCAGCATCATCCTCGACGGCAACGCGCTGGAGCGGATGGACGAAGAGGCGCGCGCGGATCTGCGCCGGCGTCTGGTCGGCTTCGTGTTCCAGTCGTTTCATCTGCTGCCCGCGCTGACCGCCGAAGAGAACGTGATGCTGCCGCTGGAACTCGAGGGCAGCAGCGATGCGCGCAGCCGTGCACGCGCGGCGCTGGAGGCAGTCGGCCTGGGTGCTCGTCGCAGGCACTATTCGGCCCAGCTCTCCGGCGGCGAGCAGCAGCGCGTGGCAATCGCCCGCGCCTTTGTGCACAGCCCGCGCGTGCTGTTTGCCGACGAGCCCACCGGCAACCTCGACCAGCGCACCGGCCACCACATCTGCGACATGCTGTTCGCGCTCAACCGCGATCACCACACCACGCTGGTGCTGGTCACTCACGACGCCACGCTGGCGGCGCGCTGCGATCGCCGGATCGAGCTGGAAGAGGGCCGCGTCGTTCTTTCGTCTGATCCGGCCAGCGCCGCGGGCGCTCGCGCATGAAGCTGTTTTTACTCGCCCTGCGCACCGTGCGCCGCGAATGGCACCTGCCGGAGCTGCGCACGCTGGCCGCCTCGCTGGTGCTGGCCGTGGTCGCGCTCGGCGTGGTCGCCACGCTGTCGACCCGGATCGAACGCGGCATGCTGGCCAGCGCCGCCGAACTGATCGGTGGCGACATCGGCATCGAATCGCCGCAGGACCTGCCCGACACGTTCGCCAACGAAGCGCGCCAGCGCGGTTTGAACGCCACGGTCAACGCCAGCTTTCCCAGCGTCGCCTTCGCCAACCAGAAAACCCAGTTGCTCGACGTGCAGGCCAGCGACCAGCACTACCCGCTGCGCGGCACGCTGGAGCTTGGCGACGCTGCCGGCCATTCGCATATCGGCCACGCGCCGCCGGCCGGCAGCGTCTATCTCGATCACCGCGCGCTGGTGGCGCTGAACCTCAAGGTCGGCCAGACGCTGCAGCTCGGCGGACGCCAGCTGACCATCGCCGCCGAACTGCTGCGCCAGCCCGACGGCGGCGAGCTGTTCGCGCTGGCGCCGCGCGCCTTGATGAGCCTCACCGACGCCGAACAGTCCGGCCTGCTCGGCGTCGGCAGTCGCGCGCGCCATCGCCTGCTGTTGGCGGGCGACCCGTCCGCCGTGCAGAGCTGGCGCGACTGGGTGCAGTCGACAAAACTGCCGCAGGGCGCCGAACTGATCACCACCGAACAGACGCAGGAGCGCATGCGCACGGCGTTCGATCGGGCCGGCGCGTTTTTGCGGCTGACCGCGCTGCTGTCGGCGCTGCTGGCCGGTGTGGCCATCGCACTGGCGGCGCAGCGCTACGCGCGGCGCAAGACCGCCGAAGTGGCGTTGCTGCGCGCCCTTGGCACGTCGCGCAAGCGCGTGCTTGGGCTGCTGGTCTACACGCTGGCCGCGCTGGCCATTCCGGCCGCGGCAGTTGGCCTGCTGCTCGCCTTAGGTTTGTCCCAGCTCGCCTGGGCGTTTGCCAGCCAGCTGTTTGGCAGCGTGCCGACCGTGCTGCCGATCGGTCCGTCGTTCGCTGCGGCGGCGATGGGCATCGCCGTGCTGATCGGCTTTGCGCTGCCGCCGCTGGCGCGGCTGGCCGAAGTGCCGCCGGTGGCGGTGTTTCGTCAAAGCGTGCAGCGGCGCGTGCGGCGCTTCGATGCGCTGTATCTGATTCCGCTGGTGGTGGCGCTGGCACTGATCTGGACGCAGAGCGGCTCGGTGCAGCTGGCCGGCATTCTGGCCGCCAGTCTGTTCGGTGTGGCGGTCGTGGCGG
>CBAAAD010000475.1:0-2647 GCA_964658785.1 uncultured Methylobacterium sp. | reverse complement strand
AATGGTGCGCGACCTGATGCGTTTTTACCGCGAGGCGCCGGCACTGCTGCTGCAACGGGACAACACCACGACGCTCGGTGACTACCTCGACCATAACGGTTACGGCGCGGCTTTTCGCGACGAGCATCTGGTGCCGATGGCTTCGGCGCTGTGGTCCTCGCCGCCGACGCAGATACTGGGGTTTCCCGCGCGTTACCTGGTTCAGTTCATGGCGAATCACCAGATGCTGCAGATCAGCGACCGCCCCCAATGGCGCGTTGTCAAAGGCGGTTCGTCAACCTACGTGAAAGCCCTGAGCGCGATCTGGCCTGTGCACGAGCGGCTGAACTGCGCGGTGCGCTCGGTCAAGCGAAACGTCGACGGCGTCGATGTGGAAAGCGCGGCAGGCGTTGAGCATTTCGACCAGGTCGTGCTTGCCTGCCATAGCGACCAGGCGCTGGCCATGCTGGTCGACGCGAACGATCGTGAGCGGTCGATTCTCGCTGCCATGCCTTATCAGACCAACGACACGGTGCTGCATACCGATGCCAGCCTGCTGCCCGTGCGGCGCAAGGCGTGGGCGGCGTGGAACGCGTGGCTGCCGCGCAATCCGTCCGAAGCATGCACGGTCAGCTACTGCATGAACCTGCTGCAGGGCATCGAGTCGCCGGAACCTTTCATCGTGACGTTGAACCGAACCCATGCCATCCATCCCGACAAGGTGCTGCGTCGGATGAGCTACGACCATCCGGTCTACAGCACCGCGTCAGTCGCTGCGCAACAGCGCAAGGCGGAGATCCAGGGTCAGCGGCGCACCTGGTTCGCCGGCGCCTACTGGGGCTGGGGTTTCCATGAAGACGGCATGCGAAGCGCGGTTGAAGTGGCCGAATCGCTTGGGGTGCGCTGGTCCAGCCGGGCAACGTCAATACCTGTTGGCGAGTCGCGCGAAGAGGCGCTGCTTGCGTGACCGTCAAGCCGGCGAGCATGAGTCTGCAGAAAGCGGCGCCCATGGCGGGCGCCATCTACGAGGGCGTCGTGCGTCATCGCCGGATGGGTCCGCACACGCACAGCTTCGATTACAAAATGGCGCAGGTCTATCTGGACCTTGACGAACTCGACACCCTGTTCGACCAGCGCTGGCTGTGGTCGAACGAAAAATCCAACGTGGCGCAGTTTCGGCGCAAGGATTACCTCGGGCCGGTCGAGCTGCCCCTGTCCGAGGCCGTGCGCCAGCGCGTGGAGCAGGCCACCGGCAAGCGTCCGGCCGGCCCGATTCGCTTGCTGACACACATGCGCTATTTCGGCTATGCCTTCAACCCGGTGAGCTTCTACTACTGCTACGCCGAAGACGGCGTCACCCTGGTCTGCATCGTGGCCGAAATCACCAACATGCCGTGGCGCGAGCGGCATGCGTACGTGCTGCCCATCGACACGGCGGACGTGCACGGACGCGCGATGGGCTGGATATTCCCCAAGGTCTTCCACGTTTCCCCGTTCATGCCGATGGCGCGCGATTATGCCTGGCGATTCACTGCACCAGGCGAGGACCTGCGCGTGCACATGGACGTACTGCGCGACGGCGAGCGCGAGTTCGACGCCACCCTGACCCTGCACCGGCGCCCTTTGAACAGCGCGTCGCTCGCCCGCGTGCTGTGGCGCTATCCGCTGATGACCGCACAAGTCGTCGGTGCCATCCACTGGCAGGCGCTTCGCCTGTGGTTGAAACGCAATCCTGTTTACGATCACCCGCCATCGCTTTGAGGCCCGTATGAACGCTGTTGCCAAATCCACCGTCACCCCAGCCGCCGATGCTTCCACGGTGTCCGCTGGTGCGCGTTTCCTGCGCAAGCGTCTGCTCGCGCAGATGGCGCAACTCAAACGCGGGCGTCTGGTTCTCACCGACGCACTGGGCAAGGTGGAACTGGGAACGCCAGCAAACGAGCCGACCGATATCGTGGTGCATCTTGATGTACTGGATACCGGCTTCTATCGCGCGGTGGCTGCCAACGGCAGCATCGGCGCCGGCGAAGCCTATATGGACGGCATGTGGCGCTGTGACAATCTTGTTGGCCTTATTCAACTGCTGGTGCGCAACCGTGATCTGCTCGACGGCATGGAAACCGGCATGGCCCGCCTCGGCGGCATGGCGATGCGCGCCTGGCATGCCCTTCAGCGCAATACGCGCACCGGCAGCCGCCGCAATATTGCGGCCCACTACGATCTGGGCAACGACTTTTTCGAACTCTTTCTGTCGCCCGACTTGATGTATTCGTCGGCAATCTGGAACGACGCCCATGACACGCTCGAAGCGGCATCGGAACGCAAGTTGCAGCGCATCTGCCAGAAACTCGATCTTCAGCCGACCGATCGCGTGGTCGAAATCGGCACCGGCTGGGGTGGCTTTGCGCTTTATGCCGCCAAGCATTACGGCTGCCACGTCACGACCACCACGATATCGAAAGAGCAGCACGACCTGGCCAAGGCGCGCATCGAAGCGGCCGGCATGGGCGCGCGGGTCACCTTGCTGCTGGAGGATTACCGCGACCTCACCGGCACTTACGACAAGCTGGTGTCTATCGAGATGGTCGAGGCCATTGGCGCGCACTATATCGATACGTACTTTGCCAAGCTCGGCTCACTGCTGAAGCCCGACGGTCTGGCCCTGCTG
>CBAAAD010000474.1:0-2648 GCA_964658785.1 uncultured Methylobacterium sp. | reverse complement strand
GGAATGGAAGGTATAGCAGGCCTCCCATCTGCGCTGGTATCCTGTCTAGGTACCGTTTTAGGTATCGTTTTCTTGCCCCTGTTTTTGGCCGAAATGAGCAAAAATAAGGGTTTGGTGGGTGTAGAGATCAATTCCCTTCACCCGCTCCACTCCAATCGATCCCCACCGAGCACGCCCCGCCAGATGAGTGATCTGATCAAGCCTGGCCCCATCATTCTGGGCTGGCGCGAGCGGTTGGCCCTGCCCGAGTTGGGTGTCGGCCTGCTCAAGGCCAAGCTCGATACAGGCGCGCGCAGCAGTTCGCTGCACGTCGACACGCTTGAGACGTTTCAGCGATCGGGAGATACCTGGCTGCGCTTTTCGCTCAGCATTCGGCGCCGGCTTGCGCTCGAGATCAGCTGCGAAGCGCCCGCGATCGATCGGCGCACGGTAACCGACACCGGCGGTCGACGTACGCAACGCTGGTTTATTCGTACGCAGGTCACATTGGCCGGGCAGTCTTTCAGCGTCGACGTCAACCTCACCGATCGTCGGCATATGCTGTTTCCCCTGTTGCTTGGTCGCAGCGCCCTGATGGGGCGATTTGCCGTGGACCCAGCGCTTTCCTACACCCAGTCACGGTCTGCCGTGGCCGCTACGGATTTTTCATGAAAATTGCGATTCTTTCGCGCAACGCTCGCCTGTATTCCACCCGGCGACTGATCGAGGCGGCGCGCGAACGCGGGCATGTCGTGCGCGTTCTGGACCCGCTGCGTTGCTATGTGCGCATTGCGCCAAAAGATGTCGCCATCCGCTACAAGGGCAAGGATGTGCGCGATGTGGATGCGGTGATTCCGCGCATCGGCACATCCAGCACCTTCTACGGCACGGCCGTGCTGCGCCAGTTCGAGATGATGGGCGTCTATACGCCCAATCCATCGGACGCCGTGCTGCGCGCGCGCGACAAGCTGCGCTGCCTGCAGATACTCGCGTCGCAGGGGCTGGACATGCCGGTCACCGTGTTTGGCGACAATCCCGATGACACCAACGACGTGCTGGCGATGCTGGGCGATCCGCCGCACGTGATCAAGCTCAACGAAGGCAGCCAGGGCACCGGCGTGGTGCTTGCAGAAAAGCGCAGCGCCTCGCAAAGCGTGGTCGAAGCATTCCGTGGCCTTTACGCCAATTTTCTGGTGCAGGAATTCATCGCCGAAGCCAAGGGCAGCGACCTGCGCTGTTTCGTCGTCGGCAAAAAAGTCGTTGCCGCGATGCAGCGCGTCGCCAGCCCGGGTGAATTTCGCGCCAATCTGCACCGCGGCGGCAGTGCGATAAAGGCAGACCTGAGCGCGGAGGAAAAGCGCATCGCCGTCCGCGCAGCTAGCGCCCTGGGTCTGGAGATCGCCGGTGTCGATCTCCTGCGTTCCAATCGTGGACCATTGTTGCTCGAAGTGAATGCGTCGCCAGGACTTGAGGGCATCGAGGCGGCTTCTGGTATTGATGTTTCGGGCGAAATCATTCGGCATCTGGAAAAGCATAGTCGCACCTGATTAGCGACGACGCTCAGCCATGAAAATTATCGACGGCGCGCAAATCCGGCTCTGGCCAAGGCTTGCACAGCACCATGGCCCGCGCCAGCCGCGGCAGCATCTCGGGCAGACGAAAACGGCGGTTGAAACGGTAGGCCGCCTCGGCCAGGTAGCGCCGTGCGTATTTGGCCTGCCGCATGGCGTGGTAGCAGCCACTGATGGCGCGTTTGACGTTAGCCATCACCACGTTCACCCAGCGTGCGCCCTTGACCTCGGTCGAGGCACGTCCGCCTCCAGTCTCCAGCACGGTATGGGCATGCTCCAGGTCGACGACACGGCGGAAGCAGCCCAACCCATCGCTGAAGACCTCGGCGCCTGGGGCCAGACGACGTTTGCCCCAGTCGAGGAGCGAGGGATTGTCGAAGCTACGCACCGGCTCAATGACGGCGAAAGTCGGATGCTCCAGCGTCTCGTCAGTGGCCACCGCCACGACAAACGGTTGCTTGTTCTCCGACCCGCGCCCCGGCTTGCCACCGTTGCGTTCGCCGCCCAGGTAGGCGTCATCGATCTGCACGAAACCCGTGAGCTGGCGCGTTTCCTCACGCTCGGTCATGACCTGCATGATCTTGTGCTTGAGCTTCCACGCGCTGTCGTAACACACTCCGAGATGGCGCTTCAGCTCCAGTGCCGACATGTTGGTTTTGCTGCCGGTCAAAAGATGCATGGCCAGATACCACGTCGTCAGCGGCAACTTGCTTCCCTCCAGCACCGTCCCGCTGGTCAGCGTCGTCTGGTGACGGCAGGCGCGACACTGGTAGTACACGCGGCCCGCGCGGCGAAACCGCGAGCGTGGCCGACTATCGCACTTTGGGCAGCGAAAGCCCTTCGGCCACCGTGTCCGGTACAGCGCCCGATAGCACTTGGCTTCGGTGCCGTACCGCTGGATGAACTGCGTCATCGACAACCCCTGTTGGAATTGCACTTGATTCATGGCCATGTCTGCTCTCCGCTTCGTCACATGGCTCCAAGGCTGCGCCGCTCACGTCTCAAATCACGCGACCGTCGGCTGAGCGTCGTCGCTAATCAGGTACTCATTTTGTTAGCCATATGTCCGGTGGTGACGATATGGCAATTACTGCGTGC
>CBAAAD010000473.1:0-2678 GCA_964658785.1 uncultured Methylobacterium sp. | reverse complement strand
GTAGCGCCGTAACGGCGAGCAAAAGAGCAGTAAAGAGGTGCAGCAGCGGCTTATTCACGACAGGTGTCCGGTGAGGTGACAGCAACGTGGTCACGACGGGTCAGCCGTTCAATAGTCCGTTGGGCACCAGTGCGTTTCCTGCAAAGAACGATCCAGCCGGTACCAGCGCCGACAGACGGTGCTTTCTGGCTGGGTTACGCTGGGTGCTTTCGCTTTAGACGCCTTGTCATGACGCTTAGCCTGCTTGTATTGCTTGTGCTTTTTTCGGTGGCCGCCGGTTGGGCGCGCCGCCGTGCGCTGGCATGCAGCATGGGCGTGGTTACCGCGCTGCTGTTTTTCGCCGTGGCCTGCGGGCCTATACCCGCATGGCTGCTCGACCATCTGCAGGAAGACTATACGGCGATCCCCTACGTGCACTGGTCGACGCGCAACGCCATCGTGCTGCTCGCCGCCGGAACCACCCGATTGGACCGGGATGATCCACTGCAGCCCACGCTGTTCGCCAATGGCCGGATCCTTCGGGCTGCGGTGCTCTATCGCAACTGCAAGCTGGCCGGCAAGGAGTGCCTGATTCTTGTCAGCGGTGGCGACTCGCAGCATCACGGCACGGCGGAGTCCACGGTCTATGCCGGCGTACTTGCCAGGCTGGGCGTGGCGCCGCAGGACCTACAGACCGAAACGCTCAGCATCAATACGTTCGAAAACGCTCGCTACAGCCGGCGTCTCGTACTGGTCTACGATCCACAAACGCTGCTGCTGGTGACCTCGGGCGTCCATCTGCGGCGCAGCCTGCTGGACTTCGATCACTTCAGCATGAAGCCGACGCCCGTCAGCGCAGACGTGGTGCCGGCCACGCTGGGATGGTGGCCGCAGGCGTCTAATCTGCAGCTGTGTGATGTTGCTCTGCATGAATACATCGGCATCGCCCAATTCCACGTTTATGAAGCGCTGGGATGGCACACCATGCCGGTACTGGGGCCGATAAAACCCACCAGCCACGCCTGATGCCCCGCACCGGCCCGACAACGCCTGACGCCTTGCGCTTCAGGCGTCAGCTGGTCAGCGTTCGCGCATCACCATCAACCGCAGTTCGGTCATGTCCTCGATCGCATAGCGCACGCCCTCGCGGCCCAGGCCGGAGAGCTTTACGCCGCCGTAGGGCATGTTGTCCACGCGAAAGCTGGGGACGTCGTTGACCACCACGCCGCCTTGCTCCAGCTCGTTCCACGCGCGCATGGCATGCGCCAGGCTGTCGGTGAAGATGCCCGCCTGCAGGCCGAAGTCCGAATCGTTGACCATGGCCATGGCGTCGTCGAATCGGCTGAAGCGGGCGAGCAGGGCGAAGGGGCCGAACGCTTCCATCCGGTTGGCCTTGGCGTCATGCGGCACGTTTTCCATCAGCGTGGCGTCGAGCATGTTGCCGTTGCGCTTGCCGCCGCACAGCAGCTTGCCGCCGGCCTTGCGCGCCTCCTCGATCCAGCCGTGCAGGCGTTCGGCCGCGGCCACATCGATCATCGGGCCGAGAAAGGTGTCCTTGCGTTTCGGATCGCCGGCCTTGAGCTTTTTCACGGCGGTGACGAGCTTTTTTTTCAGCGCGTCGTAGATGTCGTCGTGCGCGATGATGCGCTGCACGCCGATGCAGCTCTGGCCGGACTGATAGAAGGCACCAAACACCAGCCGCTCGACCACGTAGTCCAGCTTCGGCCCCTGATCGGCGTCGACGATGCACGCCGCGTTGCCGCCCAGTTCCAGCGTCACTTTTTTGTGGCCGGCGCGCGCCTTGAGGTCCCACCCGATCTGGCCGCCGGTGAAGGACAGCAGCTTGAAGCGCTCGTCCTCGACCAGCGCATTGGCGTGCTTGCCGTCGAGCGTGAGGATCGAGAACGCGCCTTTGGGCAGATCGGTTTCGGCCAGCACTTCGCCGATGATCAGCGCGCCGATCGGCGTTTTTTCCGACGGCTTCAGCACGAACGGGCAGCCGGCGGCGATCGCCGGCGCGACCTTGTGCGCGACCAGGTTCAGCGGAAAATTGAACGGGCTGATCAGCGAAACCGGCCCCAGCGGCACGCGCCGCGTGTAGCCGTGGTAGCCGTCCAGACGACTGGCCAGTTCGAGATTCAACGTCTCGCCATTGGTGCGGACCGATTCCTCCGCGGCGATCTGGAACGTTTCGATCAGCCGGGTGACTTCGCCGGCGGCATCCTTGATCGGCTTGCCGGCCTCGATGCACAGCGCCTGGGCCAGCTCGTCGCGACGCTCAGCGAAGCGCTTCGCACAATGCTGCAATACCGCCTGTCGCGCCCACGGCTTGAAATCCCGCATCGGCTTGGTCGCCTCCACCGCAGCCGCGATCGCCTTTTCCGTCGCCTTGGCATCCGGTACCGCCACGCGCGTGGCGACCTTGCCGGTGTACTTGTCCAGCACGGCAAGATCGGTGTTCGGCTGCTGCGGCTGATTGGCCAGATAGTAGGGATAGCTTTTCTTGAGCATGGAAAGAGTCCTGCGACAGGTAATCCGCCAAGCATAGAAGAGCAGCGTGTTCAGCGATCGTGAGATGTGACAACCCGCCCGAGGTCGTTAACGATAGAGGGATTTGTCTGGATAGGGCAGGCGTACACTAGCGGTCTGCAACTTCCTCATGCCGTGGGTGCAACGTCCATGTCTGCGCTGATACCGAT
>CBAAAD010000472.1:0-2679 GCA_964658785.1 uncultured Methylobacterium sp. | reverse complement strand
CGGCATGTTGGTGTATGCGCTCGCGTCGGCCGGTGCCGCGATGTCGACCTCGTTCCCCATGCTGCTGGCGTGCCGCGGCCTGCAGGGCATGTGCGCCGGCGCGGGGCTGGTGGTGGGGCGGGCCATCATTCGCGACAGCCTCGAAGGCGCCGATGCGCAGCGGCTGATGTCGCGGGTGATGATGATTTTCGGCGTGGCGCCGGTGATCGCGCCGATGGTCGGTGCGCTGCTGCTGACGTTCGACGGCTGGCACGGTATCTTCTGGGTGCTGACGGTGTTCACGGCGCTGCTGTCGCTGGCGCTGTTGCTGATGCTGGACGAGACGCATCCACCCTCGCGGCGCACGTCGTTTTCGCCGAGGCCGCTGCTGGCCGGCTACGCGTCGTTTGGCCGCGATCGCGCGTTCTGGCCGCTGCTGATTTCCAGTTCGGTCAATTTCGCCGGGTTGTTTCTGTACATCTCGTCAGCGCCGCGCATCGTGCGCGAGCTGCTGCACCTGTCGGCGGCGGGATTCCCCTGGCTGTTCATGCCGGTGGTGTTCGGGCTGGTCGGCGGCGCGTGGCTGTCCGGGCGCATGGCCGAGCGGCGCAGCGCGCGCTTTACGGTGAACCTGGGCTATGCCGCGATGCTGCTGGCGTGCGCCTTGCACATCGTTTTCGCGCTGGTGTTTCCTGAGCCGAGGCTGCCATGGTCGATGCTGCCGCTGACCCTGGAAGGCATCGGCGTGCAGCTGGCGTTCCCAACCCTGACCCTGCTCTTGCTGGACCGTTTCTCGAGCCAGCGCGGCGGCATTTCGTCGGTGCAGGCCTTTGCCAGCCTGCTGCTGTGCAGCGCCGTGGCCGGCGTGATCTCGCCGTTGCTCTCCGGCAGCATGCTGCGGCTGGCGCTGGGCGCCTCGACGCTGAGCGTGACCGGCGTGCTGTCGTGGTGGTGGTACGGCAGCGTCAGCAAACGTTCGGCCGCACTGCCGCTGGCAGCGGCCGATGCCAGCGTGACGCTGCAGGCGGAGATCGCCGAGCCGCTGTGAGTCATGATCGCGCGCGGCGAAAGTCCGGCCTTGCGCGATGGCCTTGCCCGATGGCGAACGTCAGAGCGTCGGCGATTTGTCGTGCAGCATTGCCTCGCGCACGATCGCGATCGGCGCGAAACCCTGCTGCATGAAGCTGTCGTGGAACCGCTGCAGGTTGAAGTTCTTGCCTTCCTTTGCTGCCACATCCTGGCGCAGCTTCAGGATCTGCAGCTTGCCCAGCGTGTAGTAGAGATACGTCGGGTCGGAGGTGCCGCGCTTGGTTTCCACTTCGCCGACCGCTCGCGACTGGTAGCCCTCTTTGACGAAGAAATCGACCGCCTGATCCATCGTCATCTGGCCGGTATGCAGCTTGATGCCGACGACAAAGCGGGCGTTGCGCAGCAGCGCATCCTGCAGCTGGCCCAGCCGCAGCAGCAGCTGCTGGCGTTTGTCGTTCGGGTAGACGTAAGCGGCCAGCCCTTCGTCGAGCATCATCTGCTCGCAGTAATGCGCCCAGCCTTCCACGTTGGTGGTGGCACCGAGCAGCTTGCGCGAACGGTCATCCAGCTTGTGCATCCACAGAAACTGGATGTAGTGGCCCGGATAGGCCTCGTGCGTGGCGATGGCGGAGATCACCGGGTAGCTGAACTGCGCCATGAATTCTTTCGTGCGCTGAGCGGTCCAGTCGGGCTCGGGCAGCGTGACGTTGAAGTAGGCCTCCTTGGCGACCGTCTCGTACGGTCCGGGCGTATCCATCGAGGCGAAGGTAGTAGCCCGCATGAACGGTGGCGTTTCCTCCACGATCGGGCGCACGTCGGAGGGAATGGTGATGATCTGCTTGAGCTGGATAAAGCCGACCAGCTTGTCGAACGTGCCGCGGAAGGTATCGAGGATCTTGTCGGCGGCCGGATAGTCCGAGCCCAGCTCGGCCAGCACCTGCTGCGGCGTCTTGCCGGGGTCGAGCTGTTTGGCGACGTCGGCAAAGGCCTGCTGGTTCTGCTTCATGTTGGCCATGTCGATGGCCAGCAGCTGATCCAGCGGGATGTTAACCATCTCGTCGTACTTGAGCTTGTCGCGGAATGCCGTGGCGCCAATGCGGAAGTCGCCGTGCGAGCGCGGCAGCACATCAGTCTTGAGCCAATTTTGATAATCCTGCAGCGACTGGATCACCGCCGCGTTGCTGTCGGCAAACTGCTTTTTCAGTGCCGCATCGCTGACGTCGGTGAAGGCCGATGGCACGTCCTTCTGAAAAAACTGCACCAGGCCGGGCAGCTGCTGCAGTGCGATCTGGGTGTAGATCAGCGGCGGGTTCGCCAGATTCTTGCGCGCGTCGGCCAGCACGGCGGGCATCAGCTTTTCGCGGGCCACCAGATCACGCAGGCGCGTTTCTGGCGGCGCAAACTTGCGCTCCATCAGGGTGAAG
Organism: uncultured Methylobacterium sp.; assembly: GCA_964658785.1. Lineage (GTDB taxonomy): Bacteria > Pseudomonadota > Gammaproteobacteria > Xanthomonadales > Rhodanobacteraceae > Rhodanobacter. Next base: position 247 of record CBAAAD010000472.1, on the reverse strand, counting down.
GCGCTATTGGTGATACCGCTGGAATAGACGTCCGGATTTTTCTGCCACGGCTTTATTGTCTGCAGGGTGAGCAGGGTGCTGCGGATGTTGTTGAGCACCAGCTCGCGGTCGCCGCGCACGCGCTCGCCGAGTTTCGAGGCATCCACCGCCGTTACTTTGGCCTGCCATCGCTGCAGGGTTTTGATATTGGCGTCGACGCCGGCGCGCGAATAGTCCTCCAGCTTGCCGTCGAAGGCGTGCAGGCCAT
>CBAAAD010000471.1:0-2680 GCA_964658785.1 uncultured Methylobacterium sp. | reverse complement strand
GTGGTTTCCAGCGCCACGTCAATAATCGGCCGACGCTCCTTGTACGCCTGCTTGGCAGTCGCGGCCCCCTTCTCGTAACCGATCACCGGATTAAGCGCGGTCACCAGAATCGGATTCATCGCCAGCGCCTGATTGACCCGTTCGGCATTGACGGTGAAACCGGCAATCGCCTTGTCGGCCAGCAGGCGGGAAACGTTGGCCAGCAGGCCGATTGACTGCAGCAGGTTGTAGGCGATCAACGGCAGCATCACGTTGAGCTGGAAGTTGCCCGACTGGCCGGCAACCGTGATAGCGGCATCGTTACCGATGACCTGCGCGGCCACCATCGCAGTGGCTTCGGGAATCACCGGATTGACTTTGCCCGGCATGATCGACGAGCCCGGCTGCAGCGCGGGCAGCTCGATCTCGCCCAGACCGGCCAGGGGGCCGGAATTCATCCAGCGAAGATCGTTGGCGATTTTCATCAAGGCCACGGCCAGCGTCTTCAGCTGGCCGGACAGTTCAACGGCCGCGTCCTGCGAGGCCATGCCCTCAAAATAATTATCGGCCGATACGAATTTCGCGCCGGTGAGCTTTTTCAGCTGCGCCGCCATCGCCGGGCCGAACTTCGGGTCGGCATTGATGCCGGTGCCCACGGCGGTACCGCCCTGTGGCAGGCGGCGCATGCGCTTGAGGCTGTCCTCGATGCGCTCGATCGCCGAGGCAATTTGCGCCGACCAGCCGGACAGCTCCTGCCCAAACGTGATTGGCATCGCGTCCATCAGATGCGTGCGGCCCGTCTTGGCGACCCGCTTGAGCTGGCGCGCGCGCCTATCCAGCACGCGCTGCAGATGCTTCAGCGCGGGCAGCAGCTTTTCGCTGGTGGCGAGCGTCGCGCTGACGTGGATCGCGGTGGGAATGACGTCGTTGGAACTCTGCCCGTAATTGACGTGATCGTTGGCGTGTACCGCGGTACCTGCCTTTACCGCCAGATGCGCAATGACCTCGTTGGCATTCATGTTGGTGCTGGTGCCGGAACCGGTCTGGAAGATGTCGATGGGAAACTGCGCGTCGTATTCCCCGCTCGCCACCGCCAGCGCCGCCTTGCTGATGGCGCTGGCCTGATGCTTCTTCAGATAGCCCAAGGAGAGATTGACGTCGGCCGCCGCCGCCTTGATCAGACCGAGCGCCCGAATGAACTCGCGCGGCAGGTGCAGGCCGGAGATCGGGAAGTTGTCGATGGCGCGCTGTGTCTGCGCGCCGTACAGCGCCTCGGCGGGCACCTGCAGTTCGCCCATGCTGTCGTGCTAGATCCGGAACTTGCTCATGCTTGCCGTCCTGTTTCTCGAAAGGGTAGCCGTACTTCACGATAGGCCTGATCCACGACAAATCAAGGGCGCGCGTTTGGCAGACGAGAAACGAGGCCGCGGCGGCCCGTTGTAGAATGCGCGTTTTACCGCTCAACGGATCCGTCGATGTCATCCCATGCCCTGACCGCCCTCTCGCCGCTGGACGGCCGCTACGCCAGCAAGGTCGAACCGCTGCGTCCGATCTTCAGCGAATTCGGCCTGATGCATCGGCGCGTGCATGTGGAAATCGAATGGCTGCTGGCGCTGGCCGCCGATGCGCAAATCGTCGAATTGCCGGCGTTTACGCCAGAGCAGATCAAGACGTTGAAGGCGATTGCCGCCGACTTCAGCGTTGACGACGGTGCGCGCATCAAGGCCATCGAAGCCACCACCAATCACGACGTGAAAGCGGTGGAATACTTCATCAAGGAAAAGCTTGGCGCCGATGCCAGCCTGAAGCAGGCGCTGGAGTTTGTGCATTTCGCTTGCACCAGCGAGGACATCAACAATCTTTCCTATGCGCTGATGCTGCGCGACGCTCGCGAGCAGGTGCTACTGCCGATGTTCGACGGCGTGATCGGCCAACTGCGCGATCTTGCCCACGCTAATGCGGCTTTGCCGATATTGTCGCGCACGCACGGCCAGACCGCCTCACCCAGCACGCTGGGCAAGGAAGTCGCCAACGTGGTGGCGCGCCTGCAGCGTCAGCGCAAGCAGCTCGCGGCGGTGGAAATCTCGGGCAAGATCAACGGCGCCGTGGGCAACTACAACGCGCACGCCATCACCTACCCGGAAGTGGACTGGCAGGCGTTTTCCCGGCGCTTTATCGAAAGCCTGGGCCTCGAGGTCAATGCCTATACCACCCAGATCGAGCCGCACGACGGCGTGGCCGAGTACTGCGACGCCGTGCGCCGCGCCAACATCATTCTGATCGATCTGGCGCGCGATATCTGGGGCTATATCTCGCTGGGCTACTTCAAGCAGACGCTGAAGGCCGGTGAAGTCGGCTCGTCGACCATGCCGCACAAGGTCAACCCGATCGACTTCGAAAACGCCGAGGGCAACTTCGGCCTGGCCAACGCCTTGCTTGGTCATTTCGCAGAAAAATTGCCGATCAGCCGCTGGCAGCGTGATCTCACCGACTCCACCGTGCTGCGCGCGCTGGGCACCGCTTTCGGCCATACGCTGATCGCGCTGGAGTCCCTGAAGAAAGGCCTGGGCAAGCTCACCGTCAACGCCGATCGCCTCGCCGCCGATCTCGACGGCAGCTGGGAAGTGCTGGCCGAAGCCGTACAGACCGTGATGCGCCGCTACGGCCTGCCCGAGCCCTACGAGCAGCTCAAGGCGCTGAC
>CBAAAD010000470.1:0-2683 GCA_964658785.1 uncultured Methylobacterium sp. | reverse complement strand
AGCAGGCGGATGCCCAGGCGTTCCTCGAGCCCGCGCATGGTGTGACTGAGCGCCGATGGCGACACGCCCAGCTTGGCGGCGGCACGGGTAAAGCTGCGTTCGCGCGCCACGCTCAGAAAGGCGACCAGATCGTTGATGTTGACACGTGCCATTGCTGAGATTTTCTCACAACTTCATACGCATATTGGCATCTAGTCGCATGTGTCCTCGGAGACTACCTTGAACGCCGGACCTCGACGCTGGCGACGAGGTTCGCTTGTTTCCACGCCATCGACGAGGAGCATCACCATGGAACTGAAGCGCGCGGGCTCGCAGCCTTCCCAGAAAGGCCCGGATGACTATTTTACCGGCACGGTACGCATCGACCCGTTGAACAATCCGCCAGCGCCGGCGCGGGTTTCCTGTGCGGCGGTGACGTTCGAACCCGGTGCCCGCTCGGCCTGGCATACCCATCCGCTGGGTCAGACGCTGATCGTCACCGCCGGCTGTGGCTGGACGCAGTGCGAGGGCGGGCCAATCGTCGAGATCCGTGCCGGCGACGTGATCTGGTGTCCGCCGGGCCACAAGCACTGGCATGGCGCGACGTCGACCACCGCGATGACGCATATCGCCGTGCAGGAGGCGCTGGACGGAAAGAACGTCATCTGGCTCGAAAAAGTCACCGACGAGGAATATCTGGCCGGTGCGGCGCCGGGCTGACTAGCCTCCAACCACCGAGCTTCGTGCTCGGCGACGCTTTGCCGGTCGACGGCGGCTTCGTGGCTCATTGATCATCGACCGCTGATCATCCCAACCGCCGCTCGAACGCGCTCGGCACCTAACGGAGAAATGCATGGCTGACGAACCCACCAACGCACGCCGATCCTTTGGCGATATCGCACCCCACCTGGCCGAGATCACCGACAAGGTGCTGTTCGGCGATGTCTGGGAGAACCCGGCGCTGTCGGCGCGCGATCGCAGCCTGGTGACGATCACCAGCCTGATCTCGCTCTACCGCACCAACGAGCTGCCGTTCCATTTGAAAAAGGCCCTGGACAACGGCATCACGAAAGACGAAATCATTGCCACGATTACCCATTTGGCCTTCTATTCCGGTTGGCCGCCGGCGATGACTGCATTGCAGATCGCGCGGAAGGTATTCGAAAACAACAACGGTTAGGAAACGCGGTTCGCTCATACGTTGAGCCACCAATACGTCGGTGTTCCTGGGGCGCAGCCGGATGCGGTGAATCAACCGAGCATAAAAAAAAGAGGCCCCGCACAGCGGGGCCTCTCCCATTTCAGCGGCGGACCGATCAGCCGCCGTTTTTCTTCAACCACGCATCAATGGCCGGCAGGCGCTTCTCGCGAATCATCAGGCGATAGCGGATGCCGGCGATGGCGGTGTTTGCGGCTCGCCGCGAACTGGCAGCGATATGGGCCTGGGAGTAGGCCTCGATCTTGCCGATCATCGCCGGGTCCACCGACGCCGCGCCCAGGCCTGGGTAGTAACGGCTGCTGGAGGTGGAGTCGACCAGCTTGTCGACCTGATCGCGGTGGGCCACGGCAAAGTCGAAGGCCAGGTCCGGATGCCGGCGCGAGACGCCGGAAAGCATGCCCGCGCTGGTCGTGGCGCCGGGCTCGGGCGTAAGGGCGAGATCCAGCGCGCGCTTGGCCAGCGTTTCATCGTCGCTGGTGGACAGCAGGCCGTAGAGTTCGTCCTTGATCAGCGGCGTGGTTTCAGCCTTGGCCTGGGCATGCAGCTTGTCCCAGGTTGCCGCGTCGGCGTGGCTGGCCACCACGTAGAGAATGGACTTGCGCAGTTCCGACGGCATCGTGTCCGGGTGGGCGTAGTAGTCGCGCGCCTTGGCAATCACGTCCTTGTCGCCCAGCTGTGACAGCGTGGCGATAAGGTTGGTGCGCAGGATCTTGGTCGGACCGCTTTCATCGGCCTTCGGGGTCCAGCCGATGTGGGCAAAGGCAGGCGACAGGCGCGCGATGGCGAACTTGCGCAGCACGGCCTGACGCGCGGCGTAGCCCTTGTAATAATTGTCGAGCGCGGCAAAGGTGCCGGCGACTTGCGCCCACATTTCCGGACTGGCGTCGGCGGCCACGTGCTGGTCCAGATCCAGCACATCGGACGCCGGCTGCAGGCCGGCCATGCCGAGCGACCAGGTGTCGCCCATCAGGCCCAGCTCGTCGATCTCGGGCAGCTTGGTGAAGGAATCGCTCAGCGCCTTGAACGCCGTCGGCGTGTACAGCGTGCGGTAGTAACCGCTCTGACCGGCGTTGACCACGATCGGGCCGCAACCGGGCACGCTGAGCGTTCCGTGGCCGTCGACCAGGGTGCTTACCGGCGCGCCGCCAAGCGACTGCGCGATCACCGGCACGTGCCAGCGCAGCGGCGTCTTGTCGGGGCGATCGCGGGTGAACTCGCCCTGCGTCAGGTTGACCGTGGTCGTGCCGGACTGGCAGCTGGCCGCTTCCACTTTGATCAGCGGAATGCCGGGCTGCAGGGTGAAGTCGTGCGCGATGGCGGTGATCGGCTTGTTGCCTTGCGCGTCCATCGCTTTCCACAAATCGTCCGACACCGTATTGCCGTAGGCGTGCGCCTTGATATAGCGCTGAACGCCGGCGCGCCAGGCGTCCTCGCCGACGTAGCCTTCGAGCATGCCGATGACGGCCTCACCCTTGGAATAGGTAA
>CBAAAD010000469.1:0-2684 GCA_964658785.1 uncultured Methylobacterium sp. | reverse complement strand
TCAGCGCATCGGATGCCACCGGATTTGGACGGCCATATATGTTGCATGATTCGGCCTTCCGCGTGCGCTTTCGGCAATGAAAAAAGGCCGGTCATAACGACCGGCCTTTTGTTTTTTCGCGCGTGGAGCTAATCAGGCCATACGGCGACGAGCCGGATAGTTGCGCAGATGGTACACGCGGTGGATGTGGCCGGCGCCCAGCCAGCCGCCTATCGCCGAGGAGAGCAGCGCAAGAAAGCCGCTGAGGAACGCGACCCACAGTGTCAGTGACAGATAGTGCGCAGCTTTGTCGGCGGCCAGCTTGGATTCCGAACGGGCAGCACCGATTTCCGGCGTGAGCTTTTGCAGTGTTGCTGCCGCCGCATCCTGGCTGGTGCCGGTGTCCGCAGCCAGCAAGGCGATAGCGATGTCGTCCTGGCCGGCGAGGATGGCGGCGACGATGGGCGCCGCGCCGCCGCGCTCTCGACCGGTCAACTCGTAGGCGATGTTGGCATCCAGTACCGACACGGCCGGCGTCAGTGCTGGCGATCTCGGGCCATGCATGTCTGCGCCGGCTGCGCCCATACCGCCGTGTCCCGACATGGCATGGCCAAGGCCAAGCGCAAGCCACACCGCCGTGGTCGTCAGCGACAATCCCCACACCGTAACGCCGTGGAGCGCGCCGCTGGTATCGTCGTTTCGACCGTCGAACCAGGCGGCAAACATGCCGCCCATGAAGAGTGCGGCGACCCAGGTAACAATCATCCATACCGCTGTACCGATGCCGATACCTTTGGCGCTGCCCGCCGCATTCCACGCATCGAAGCTGGCGAAGCCAAGCGCAAGGCCCGCGGCATACAGCAGGCCTGCCGTTGCCGTTGCCACCAGCCATCCGGCGATCACTGCACCAAACCGCATGGACGGGTGTGCCAGCGCCAGCTCTTCGTGAGCCAGGTCGTTATCAGGAATGTAAGACATGGTTTTCTCCTGCACTCTGGTGGATGACGATGTTGGCGTCGCGGCGTGCCGCGGCCATCACGCGCAACCCCGCAACAGCGCAAACAGGATCAGCAGCGGAATGGGCACGCCCATCATCCACAGCAACACATAACCTATGCCGCCTTTTTCTTTCGATGACGGCGGTGGCGACAGCGGATTCGTTTCGTTCATGACTTCTCCCTCGCATGTGGTTGGATCACAGCGAGCCTCGCGGCCCCACCTTCGCTGTGATGGGGCAGGGTGGGCTTTGAGAGGTCGAAACAGCGTGATGCCGACCAGCGCTTTTTTTCAGCTGGCGGGCGATGCAGGGCTGGCGCAGCCCGCGATGACTCATGGTCTGATCGCAGAAGCAGATCAGCGGCTGGTTGAAGTCGCCTTCGTTTTGAGTGGTTCCGCGGTGGATGAACCGCTCATGCCGCCGATGTGGATGCGGCGGCGTCCGGCCTGCTTGGCCTCGTAAAGCGCCGCGTCCGCTGCGTCGAGCGCGTTATTGAGATCGGCGTGCGGATCGCACAGCGCCACGCCGGCGGAAAAGGTTTCACCGCGAGGCGTCGCCATCTGCATACGTTCCAGCAGGTGCAGCGCCTGCTGCGTTGTTGTGTGCGGCATCAGCAGGGTGAATTCCTCGCCGCCATAGCGGGCGATCAGGCAGTCGGCCGGCAGACGCGCCGACCACGCCGCATAGGCTTCGCACAGAAGGTCGTCGCCGGCGTGGTGGCCGTGGGTGTCGTTGAATGCCTTGAAGTGGTCCAGGTCCATCAGCGCCAGCGTCAGCAGATTGCCATCCCGACGCGCCTGCGCGGCGGCGGCGGCCAGTGCGCGCTTCCAGTGGCGGCGGTTGGGTGCGCCAGTGAGTTCGTCGTAGTGAGACTGCTTGTCCAGTTGCGTGGCCTGCCGACGCAGCTGTTGCAGCAGGCCGTCCATGCGCACAAGCACCAGCACCGGCAGCAGCAGGCCGCCGCCAACCACGGCGATCCAGTACGGAAAGTTGGAAGGCGCGAGTTGGGCCAGCAGCAGGGTCAGGGCCGGCATCAGCGAGCCCAGCGTCAAGGCGACCAGTCGCAGCCGCGGCAGCGGCGTATCCGCTGCGCTGCTTTCATACTCCCACAGCCGCCAAACCGAGGGATGCACGATCACCGCCAGCGGCAGGGAGCGGTTGAGATACCACAGCAGCTTGGGCAGATCGCCAAGCTGGTCATCGCCGCCCATCATGTGCACGTTCCACAGCGGGTCGCCGATGGCCGTCATCAGCATCGCCGCGCCGAGTATCAGGAACGCGGGGTTTCGCGTGCGCCGCGTGGTGATCTGGTGGATGTAGAGAGCAAAAATAAAAATGCTGCCCAGCGCGTACCAGCCCACCAGCAGCATGCCGTCGAGACTGATGGATGTTTCCCGCGCGGTCGGCACGATATAGAACGCCACCACCGGCACAGCCAGGCCGATCGCAAAGATGCTCGCATCCAGCAGTGCGCCATTCGTGCGGCCCACGCGCCGGCCCATGGTCACCAGACCCACTGCCAGCGGCACATACGCCGCCATGTACATCACGTCAGAAAACGCGGCCTTCGGGCCCATGCCGATGAACACGGTTTCCCGGTAATACAACAGGTCGGCGATCGCGTTGCAGGTAAAGCCGGCCAGCAGCCAGTACCAGCTGGCGGGAGGGCGATAGCGCAGCGTAAAGACCCAGGTCAGCGCGATCGCCG
>CBAAAD010000468.1:0-2689 GCA_964658785.1 uncultured Methylobacterium sp. | reverse complement strand
CAGTCCGCAGGTCTTGCGCAAGTAGACGTAAGTTCACGTGTGTGGTGGCGTTGCTTCAGGAGTTAACATGCTCCAATGCAGCGTCCTTATGCATGGCCACGTGATCGGTCCTGTCGCTCTTGATCTCGTACTGTGGATCGTCCGTGCTGCAGTGACGCGTGTGGCCCTTGTAGGTAGTGTCGCTGGTATGCACCTTCGTGATGTGGCTAGTGTCATGACCAGCCTCCGACTTCCAGCGCACGTGGTCGCTAACCCTGAACTTGCTCATGTGGGTTTCCAGGGTAAATGCCAAGAATGCTCACTTTATCAGGCCTTAGGCTCATCGGCCTTTGGATAGATCACCTCGGCATTGCGCACCCGCGCGCCAAGGGTGAGTGTGCCAGTCGTGATCTTGCCCGGTCCCATGATGTGGCACACCGTTGTGCCGCGTGCCAACAGGTGATCGGAGATAATTCGCCGATGGCAGCGCCACCACACCGCCTCCGAACACATCAACACGCAACGCTGGCGGCGCGCGCGTTGCAGCAACTCATCCAGTCCCTGCGCGAACGTCGCGCTATGCCCATACGCCGCGTAGCGGGCGAAGCTGGCGTTGGTCCAGAAGTCCTCCGGCGGTGCACCGTGCAACTCGCCTTTGCTGCGACGTCCGCACAGCGCCTTGAGGTGCCAGTAGTTTATGCCGTGTGCGGTCAGGGACACGGCCAGCGCATCGCCGTTGTACTGCGGAAAGCTGCGTGACCCGGGTAGCCGCCGCACGTCCACGACGCATTGGATATGTGATTCGTCCATCAGCGCCAGGAACGCGTCCAGCGGACGCGACGAATGGCCGATGGTGAACACCGTTGTCGATACACCAAACATATGGCCAGCATAGTCAGCCATCCGTCGCTGGCGAATGAACCTCGTGCCGTGGCCGAATCCACATTTGAAGCAATTGAGCCGATGGCTTTTAAGGCCCACTCGACGCTCCCCAATCAAGGTCCCACCCGTATTGCGAAGTGACCTTGTTTTCGTACTTCGTGGACTCTGTAATGGATGTCGTGGACCTGTATATGACGCCATCGGCTCGAACGCTGGTGCTACGTGTGCCGAGAAAAGCCAAATTCAGGCCTTGGAAGCTCGGTGACCTATTCAGCGCTTCGTTCTGGTGTCAGACCAAAGCGTTGCTCCAAGAAAACTTGCCTCAATCAACGAGACAGTTCAGCCCTATGATCGCCGCTACTGCAGCCATGGAGACCCACGAATGTTCTGGGCGAGGTCGCGGTTGTCGGCGCTCACCATGAACTCCTCGTCGCATGCCCACCAGCGTTTCAAGCCGGCTTTTTCTTGCCGAAATGCCGGGTGGAATGGCGCGCCTCGCGCAAGCGCCGCGCATGTGCGGCGAGCAGGTCACCACGCGTGATAATGCCGATCATGTGGCTCAAATCTTCCGTGCTCACCACGACCAGCCTGCCAACATCCGATTCCACCATGTGATCGGCGGCTTCTCTAAGGGAATGGCGCTCGTCGACAACCAGTGGTGGGCGACAGATCAATGATCCCACCAATGCATCACCGACGACATTGCCGTTCAACAAATCGCGCCGCGTTACGACACCGGCCAGTCGACCGCCTGCATCAAGCACGGGAAAGCCCTGATGCTTGGCGTCCATCACGCCGGCTCCCATCCAGTCGCGTACGTCGGATATGCGCCGGTCTGCTTGCAGGCTGACGACATCGCGGCTGCACGCATCGAGCACCAGCACCTGATCGAGATAGTCAGCGCTATATTCGGAAGGCACGCGTACGCCACGACGGACGATCTTCTCGGTCATGATCGTGTTGCGCATCATCAGGCCCGACATCAGATAGGCTGCCGCACAAGCGCCCAACAAAGGAAGCAAAGCGTGTGCCTGCTGCGTGGTCTCAAAAGCGAATATCACAGAGGTCAGGAAGGCCCGCGATGCGCCCGAAAAAATCGCTGCCATGCTGACCAGCGCTGCGAGGCGCGGATCGATATGCAACCACGGTGCAAGTGCCACCGCCGCGATACCCAGTGCACCACCCAAGGCGCCACCGATCGTGAACAACGGCGCCAGTGTGCCGCCTGAGGTACCACTGCCCAGCGCGACCGACCACGACAACAGCTTTAGCAGGCACAAGCCGATCAGGCCGACTAGGCCGATCTGTCCGGATACCACCGCCGTGATATTGGTGTAACCGACACCCAATGTCTGCGGCATGACGTAACCGACGGCGCCCACGACCAGACCACCGAGGGCAGGCCACCACATCCAGTGAATCGGCAACTTCTCGAAAGTGTCTTCGATGGCATAGGTCAGGCGGGTGACGCCGACGCTGACGACGCCCACCAGAGCGCCGAGCAGAACGTAGCTCGCCAGCGCGACCATGTCGGGTGCGGCCACAGTCGGCATCGGAAACATAGGTGCACTGCCTTCGAAGACGAGGTGCATGCCGGCGCCGACCACCGCGGCGAGCGCCACGGGAATCAATGAACGGGCGCGGCGCTCGAATAGCAATAATTCGATTGCCAGCAGCACGGCGGACACCGGCGCGGCAAACACCGCTGCCATGCCGGCCGCGGCACCCGCGGCAAGCAGAGTTTTGCGTTCGTCGGCCGTCACATGCGTCACCTGACCGATGAGAGAACCCAGTGCGCCACCGGTTGCGATGATCGGGCCCTCCGCGC
>CBAAAD010000467.1:0-2691 GCA_964658785.1 uncultured Methylobacterium sp. | reverse complement strand
GGTATCGAGCGGCTGGGGCCATTGACCAGCAAGGCCTCCAGCCTGCTGATCATGGCCATCGTCGGTGGCGCGCTAATTCCTCCTTTCCAAGGTTGGGTTGCCGAACAAATCGGCCTGCAGCACGCGTTTTTCCTGCCGCTGCTGTGCTACCTCTACATACTTTTCTACGGCGTCAGCGGCTCCAAGGTTCGCACCATCAAGTAACTGGCTGGTTGGAACGAGGCGCCCCGGCGCCTCGTTTTTTTCCACCTCCTCTCTTTCAATTTCCAGAATTCAAGACCGTGACCATGCAACCCATACTTTGTTTTGGCGAGGCGCTGATCGACTTTCATGCACAGGGCAGCGATGAGCGTGGCTTTGCGCAACAGTTCGTGCCCTTTGCCGGCGGCGCCCCCGCCAATGTGGCGGTGGCCGTGGCGCGGCTCGGCGGCGACGCGCGCTTTGCCGGCATGCTGGGCCAGGATCGCTTCGGCGACTTTCTGCTCGACCGCCTGCAGCACGAGGGCGTGGGCACGCAGGACGTGGCGCGTACCGATGAGGCGAATACCGCGCTGGCCTTCGTCTCGCACGATGCCAGGGGCGAGCGCAGCTTCAGCTTTTACCGGCCGCCGTCGGCCGACCTGCTGTTTCGCGCCGCGCATTTCAGCAAGACCACCTTTGACGACGTCGCGATCTTCCACGTCTGCTCCAACAGCCTGACCGACCCCGATCTCGCCGAAGCCACCTACGAAGGCATGCGTCGCGCGCGCGCGGCGGGTGCGCTGGTGAGCTTCGACATGAATCTTCGCCCCGCACTGTGGCCGCAAGGCAACGAGCCGCACGCCGCCTTGTGGACGGCACTGCATCTGGCCGACGTGGTGAAACTCAGCAAGGAAGAATTTGCCTATATCGCCGCTGACGGCGAAGACGCGGCGCTCGAAGCGCTGTGGAAAGGCCGCGCCACCTTGCTGATCGTGACCGACGGCAATCAGCCGATGCGCTGGTTTCATCCGGACATGGACGGCGAGCTGCCGTGCTATTCGGTGCCGATGGTCGATGCCACCGCGGCGGGCGACGCCTTTGTCGGTGGCCTGCTGTATCAGCTCGCCACGCTCGAAGGCCAGGGCGTCGAACGCCTGCAGCCGCTGCTCACCTCGCTGCCGCATCTGCATGCGGTGCTGCGCTACGCCGCCGCCTGCGGCGCGATCGCCGTCGGTCGCACAGGCTCGTTTACCGCGATGCCGACCGATGCCGAAACACGACACTTCATGGAGACCCACGCATGAGTTTCGATGCCACCCGCGGCACGCCCGATTTCCGCTCACCCGATTTTCTGCGCCAGCATATCGCGCATACCATGGCGTTCTACCATCCGCACGCGATCGATCCGGCCGGCGGTTTTTTCCAGTACTTCAAGGACGACGGCACGATCTACGATCGCAGCCACCGCCATCTGGTCAGCAGCACGCGCTTCGTTTTCAACTACGCGATGGCCGCGACGGCATTCGCCGAAGATGCTGCGCTGGCGAAGCAATATATGGACGCGACCCATCACGGCCTGCGCTACCTGCGCGACGTGCATCGCAATCCGAAAACCGGCGGCTACACCTGGACCATCCGCGACGGTCAGCCGGAGGATCGCACCAACCACGCGTACGGCGTCGCCTTCGTGCTGCTGGCCTACTCGACGGCGCTGAAAGCCGGCATCACCGAGGCCGCCGCCTGGATGGACGAAACCTGGCAGCTGCTCGAGCAGCGCTTCTGGGATGCCGAAGCCGGCCTCTATCGCGACGAGGCCGATGTAGATTGGAACTTCAGCAGCTATCGCGGCCAGAACGCCAACATGCACATGTGCGAAGCGATGCTCGCGGCGTACCAGGCCAGCGACGATCAGCATTATCTGGAGCGCGCGCTGACGCTGGCCGATCACATGACGCGCCGACAGGCGGCCAAGGCTGATGGCCTGGTGTGGGAGCATTACGACAGCGAGTGGAACGTCGACTGGGATTACCACCGCGATAACCCAAAGGACCTTTTCCGCCCCTGGGGCTATCAGCCCGGCCATCAGACCGAATGGGCCAAGTTGCTGATGATCATGGAGCCGCTGCTGCTCGAACGCGGCCGCGAGGAGAACTGGCTGCTGCCCACCGCCATGCATTTGTTCGACACCGCACTGGCGCGCGCGTGGGATGAAACCAACGGCGGCATCGCCTACGGCTTCGCGCCGGACGGCAGCGTCTGCGACGGCGACAAATATTTCTGGGTGCAGGCCGAATCGCTGGCCGCCGCCGCCCTGCTGCACGCGCGCACCGGCCTGGCCGCCTATGACGACTGGTACGGAAAAATATGGGCCTACGCGTGGGAGCATTTCGTCGACCACACCTACGGCGCGTGGTACCGCATCCTCACCGTCGACAACCAGAAGATCGACGATGAAAAAAGCCCGGCCGGCAAGACCGACTATCACACCATGGGCGCCTGCTATGAGGTGCTTGCCCTGATAGAGTCAGGTGGCGTTCCCTGACCCAAACTGCGCGAGATCCGAATGAGATTTGCCACCCACGTAAGGCTTTCCGCAAGTGTTCTATGGCTCATGCTGTCCGCCGTGGGCGTGTCAACTGCAGCGGGGGCGGATAAATCATCCGCTTCCCGATTCGATCCACAGCAGACCTTCGCCCCTTACGCCTACCCGCAGCCGGCCAACGCCTTCCG
>CBAAAD010000466.1:0-2693 GCA_964658785.1 uncultured Methylobacterium sp. | reverse complement strand
GATGCCCTGCACGCCACGCTGAGCCAGCTGGAAGGTTTCGAGGCCGCTGCCGGCGCATGGGAATCGGAGATCCTGCCCGCGCGCGTTGGCGACTATTCGATCAGCTGGCTGGACGACCTGTGCCGTGCCGGACGCATCGGCTGGAGCCGGCTGCGCGCGAGCAGTGGCACGACTGGCCGCAGCGGTGGCCCGGTACGCAGCACGCCAATCGTGCTTCTGCCACGGCGCAGCATGGCCGTCTGGACGTCTGTTGCCAACAGCGTCGATACGCAGGAAGCGCTGCTTTCATCGCGCGCCCAGGCCGTGGCCGATGCGCTGCAGGCTCAGGGCGCGCTGTTCTTCGACGAGCTGATGAGCGCCACGCGGCTGCTGCGCACCGAGATGGAAGACGCGCTGGGCGAACTCGTCGCCGCCGGTCGCGTCAGCGCCGACAGCTTCGCCGGCATGCGCGCCCTGCTGCTGCCCGCGGCCAAGCGCGACGCGCACCGTCACCGCCGCATGCGTCGGCACGCGCTCAACGGTATCGAGGATGCGGGGCGCTGGTCGCTGGTGCGCATAAATAGTCTTCTCCCCTCTGGGGAGAAGATGCCCGACAGGGCAGATGAGGGGCGGGTGCTTGCGGGTTCGCCTGCAACAGAGCAGGCTTCGATTCCAACGCGCAGCAAACGTGCTTCCCACACCTCAATCATCCCCCCGCCGGGGAGAGGAAGCGATGGCGGCGCTGCGCGCCATGTTGATTCCATGGAAGCAACGGAGCACATCGCACGCACGCTGCTGCGCCGCTACGGCGTGGTGTTTTGGAAACTGCTGGAGCGCGAGGCGCCGTGGCTGCCGCCGTGGCGCGAACTGCGGCGGGTGTATCAGCGGCTGGAGGCGCGCGGCGAGATTCGTGGCGGCCGTTTCGTCGACGGCCTGGTCGGCGAGCAGTTCGCGCTGCCCGAGGCGATTGCGCCGCTGCGCGCCGCGCGCCAGCGCGCCGACGCGAGTGAGCTGGTCTGCCTCAGCGGCTGCGACCCGCTGAATCTGGTCGGCACCGTGCTGGTCGGCGACAAGGTGTCGGCGCTGGCGGGCTCGCGCGTGCTGTACCGCGACGGCATGGCGATCGCCGCGCTGATCGCCGGCAAGGTCACGCCGCTGATCGAGCTATCCAGTGCGCAGCTGCAGCAGGCGCAGCACGCCCTGCTACGGCACGCGCTGCCACCGTCTGACAGCATGGCCGCGCAACAACAGCAGCAGTAGGCGCTCGCCATGCCCCGAAGGCCCTGACCGGCCATTCCCCATCGCTGTCCGGGCAGCGACTGGCCGCGATCTCCGCACCGCGAAACGCCGGATCGATGCCCCGGCGGTCAACGGACGGTGGCCGGCATGGCGGCCTGCACCGCGTCGCTGCGACGCTGTCAGTGCTTCACGTTGTCGGTCTGCTCGATAAAGCGGGCCACGTTGTCATGCAGCTGCTTCAGCGAGGCCTCGTGCGCGTAGACCATGTGGCCTGAGGGATACCACGAGTAGCTGATATTGGTTTCCAGGCTGGCCGGTATCGGCATATGGTGCATCTCGTAGTCCGCGGCGAAGAACGGCGTGGCCAGGTCGTAATAGCCGCCGTTCAAATAGACCTTCAGGTTCGGGTTGGTCTTCATCGCCATCGCCAGATCCGGCATCACGTTGGTCGACGACTGCAGCGCCTCGCCGTTGACGCCCGGCGCCTTGTGCGACATGTCCCAGTGGTCGATGTCGGCAAACTCGCGGTACTGCAGGCCGTCACCGAACTTCAGCTTGCTGCGCACGTAGTCGTTGAAGGCGCCGATATAGGCCGAGCTGATCGCCGAAGACTGCGGGTCGTATTCGGAATCCTTCGCCATCGGATCGAGCGACGGCCCGGAGAACCGGCTGTCCAGCCGGCCGGTGGTGATGTCGTCGCCGCCCTGCAGCTGCTGCTCGAACATGCCGCCAGTGACGCGCAGGTTGGCCTTGATCAGATAATCCACCGGCAGCCCGGTGTACTGATGCAGCCGCTGCGCCACCGCCTGCTTCTGCGCCGCACCCAGCCGCGAGCCTTGCATCAGCGCCTGCGCGTAATCGCCCAGCGCGTACTGTTTCACTTCCTCCAGAAAGGGCTCCAGCGCTGCCGGCTGCTGCGGCAGCTTGTGGTGATAAAAGGCGGTGGCGGCGAAGGTCGGCAGCGCCAGTTCGTACGGCAGGTCGACGCCCGGATTGAACTGCGGCCCGTCGATGCTGGTGTCGAAGCTGAGGATCTGCGACAGCAGGATCACGCCGTTGAGATCAACGCTGTTCTCGTTTTCCAGAATGTTGGCCAGCACCGCCGAGCGCGTGGTGCCGTAGCTTTCGCCAAACAGGTATTTGGGCGAATTCCAGCGGCCGTACTTCGACAGGAACTGGGTGATGAACTGGGCGAACGCGTGGCCGTCGCCGTCGACGCCGTAGATCGCCTTCTTGCGATCCTTCATTTGCTCGTCGCGCTTGGACTTGTCGTCCGCTGCCGCAATCAGGCGGCTGAAGCCGGCGCCCGGGGCGTCGATGAACACCACGTCCGACGCATCGAGCAGGCTGTAATCGTTGTTGACCAGACCATACGGTGCGGCCGGCGTGTGGCTGTCGTCGGCGGTAACCACGCGCCTGGGCCCGAACGCGCCCATGTGCAGCCACACCGTGGCCGAGCCGGGGCCGCCGTTGTA
>CBAAAD010000465.1:0-2694 GCA_964658785.1 uncultured Methylobacterium sp. | reverse complement strand
GAGGTCGATCCGCGCAGCAGCGACTTCGCCATCGAGGGCCTGTTCGCCGGGCTGATCAGGCCGGGCTGATGGCCAGCGTCGTCGCCCTCGACAGCCTGCTCGATTCGCGCCGGGTCTGGCGCGGCCAGCCGCAGGCGCGCCCGACATCCAGGCAGCCGACCGGCTTTGCCGCGCTGGACGCCCAGCTGCCCAGCGGCGGCTGGCCGGAATCGGCGCTCAGTGAATTGCTGCTGCCGATGGACGGCATCGGCGAGCTGCGCCTGCTGTGGCCCACGCTGGCGCGGCTATCGCAGGCCAGCGACGCCACCTCCGATGAAAAAATCGTGCTGATCGCCCCGCCTTACCTGCCGTTTGCCAGCGCCTGGGCAAATGCCGGCGTCCGCCTGGACAAGCTGCAGATCGTGCTGGCCCAGCCGCACGACGTGCTGTGGGCGACCGAGCAATGCCTGCGCTCGGCGGCGTGTGCGGCCGTACTGTGCTGGCCGCTGCAGGCTGACGATCGGGCGCTGCGCCGGCTGCAGGTGGCGGCGGAAACCGGCCAGTGCCTCGGCTTTGCCATGCGCGACGCCAAAGCAGCGGCCAATCCGTCACCCGCAGCCCTGCGCATCGTCATCGATGCCGCACCGGCGCAGCTGCGCGTCATCAAATGCCGCGGCGGCAATCCGCCGACGCAGCCGCTGCCGCTTTCCGCGCTCGCACGTTGAGGCGGACGCGATGCTGTGGGCCTGCATTCTGCTGCCGCAACTGGCGCTCGACGGCGTCCTTCGCCGACACGCCGCACCCGACCAGCCGCTGGCGCTGATCAGCGGCCCCTCGCAGCGGCGCGTGCTGCATGCGGTCAACGAGGCGGCCGAAGCCGAAGGCCTGCATGCCGGCCAGCCGCTGACCACGGCGCAAACGCTTTGCCATCACTTTGCCAAGGTCGACGTCGACAGCGCCGCGGTCGAGCGCACCCACGATTTCCTCGCCGCCTGGGCGTACCGCTACGGTTCGCTGGTCAGCCGCAGCCTGCCCTCGACGCTGCTGCTGGAAGTGGAAGCCAGCTTCAAACTGTTCGGCCCTTGGCCACGGCTGGAAGCGCGCCTGCGCCACGATCTTTCCGAGCTGGGTTTTCGTCATCGCATCGTGCTGGCGCCCAATCCCTGGGCCGCACGCGCGCTGGTGAACCGGCACGATGGCCTGGCCATCAGCCAGGACGCGCCGCTGCAGCAGGCGCTGGGCCAGTTGCCGGTCGATGCCGGCGGCCTGCCGCTCGATGTCTGCGAAAGCCTGGGCCGGATGGGCCTGCGCACGCTGCAGCAGGTATTTGCCCTGCCGCGCGCGGCGCTGGGCAAGCGCGTCGGTGCGCCTGCGCTGCAGCAGTTCGATCGCCTCACCGGGGCGCTGGCCACGCCGCTGCCGTATTTCCAGCCGGCCGATGTGTTCGAGGCGCGCATCGAGTTCAACTACGACGTCACGTCCAGTCAGGCGCTGCTGTTTCCGCTGCGTCGGCTGATCGACGATCTGGCCATCTATCTGGCCGGTCGCGACGGCGGCGTGCAGCAGTTCCTGCTGCGACTGGAGCACGACCGCGGTCCGGTCACCGACGTGCGGATCGGCCTGCTGGCGGCCGAGCGCGAACCGGCCATGCTGTTCGAATTCGCACGCGGACGGCTGGAACCGCTGACGCTGAGCGCATCGGTCGGCGCGATGCAACTGATCGCCAGCGAGCTGCCGCCGTTCGTACCGGCCGCACGCGATCTGTTCGATGCACGGCCGCAGCAGGCCATGCCCTGGCAGCAGCTGCGCGAACGACTGCGCGCGCGGCTCGGCGATGACGCCGTGCATGGGCTGGCCATACGCGCCGATCACCGGCCCGAACGGTCATGGCAAATAGACGTCCAAACCAAATCATCGCCATTACTCCTTCCACGACCCGGATGGCTGCTTAGACAGCCCATACCGCTACGCGATCATCGCCTGCGCATTCTGGCCGGCCCCGAGCGTATCGAAAGCGGCTGGTGGGAGGCCGATGTGCGCCGCGATTACTACGTGGTGGAAACCAGCATGGGCCAGCGCGCATGGGCCTATCGACCGGTCGGTGAGCTGGGCGAATTCATGCTGCACGGCTGGTTTGCGTGAGCGCGCCACTGCCCGACTATGCCGAGCTGCACTGCCTGTCGGCCTTCAGCTTTCAGCGCGGTGCGTCGGTGGCGATCGAGCTGTTCGAACGCGCCAAGGCGCTGGGCTATCACGCACTGGCGATCACCGACGATGGCTCGCTGGCCGGCATCGTGCGCGCGCTACAAGCCGCGCGGAAAACGGAAATGAAACTGATCGTCGGCAGTGAAGTGCAGCTGGACGACGGCCCCAAGCTGGTGCTGCTAGTCGAATCACAGGCCGGCTATACGCGACTGTGCCAGCTGCTCACTGTGGCGCGCCGACGCGCACCGAAAGGGCACTATCAACTGCGCTGCGATGATGTGGCTGATACCACCGGCCTGCTGGCGCTGTGGTTTCCTCGCGAGGAAAGCGATGCGGCGCGCGACGACGCGCACGGCATATGGGTCACATCGCGCTTCCCCGACCGCTGCTGGCTCGCGGTCGAACTGCATCGCGGCGCGGACGATGCGGCCAGACTCAGCCAGTTGCAGGCGCTCGGCAAACGTCTGCAGCTGCCGCTGGTAGCCAGCGGCGATGTGCACATGCACGTGC
>CBAAAD010000464.1:0-2740 GCA_964658785.1 uncultured Methylobacterium sp. | reverse complement strand
CGCTTGCTGGCCGCGGGTATCGTGGTGCGCGACGTCCGCCGCTATCCGAATCTGGGTGACGCGCTGCGCATCACCATCGGCACGCCGCAGGAGAACGACAACGTGCTGGCTGTATTGAATGGTTCCACGATCGATAGCCGGGATTTTGTCGAAGCATTGGCTGCAGGAAAACCACGATGAGCCGCAAGATTCTTTTTGTCGATCGCGACGGTTGCCTGATCGAAGAGCCTGCCGATGAGCAGATCGACAGCTTCGAGAAACTCGCGCTGTTGCCGGGCGTAGTCGCCGCGCTGCAGCGCTTCGTCGCCGCCGGTTATCAGCTGGTGATGGTGACGAATCAGGACGGTCTAGGCACGGACAGTTTTACCGAAGCCGACTTCACCGGTCCGCACGAACTGCTGCTAAATATTCTGTCGTCGCAGGGCATCCGCTTTCAGGAAATCCTGATCGACCGCAGCTTTCCACACGAGCAGCGCGATACGCGCAAGCCCGGCATCGGCATGATGCGCCACTACCTCGCCAGCGACGACTGGAGCCGCGCGGCGTCGGCCATGGTGGGTGATCGCGAGACCGATCTGCAGTTTGCCGAGAACATGGGCGTCCGCGGGTTTCGCGTGGGGCCCGCGGGCATCGGCTGGGATCAGGTCGCGCATCAGCTGCTCGACGCGCCGCGCACGGCAAGCGTGGTGCGCAACACCAAGGAAACCCGCATCACCGTCAATGTCGACCTGGATCGCGTCGCCGATCCGCAGGTGCATACCGGCCTGGGCTTTTTCGATCACATGCTGGAGCAGATCGGCAAGCACGGCGGCTTCGCGCTGGAGCTGCGCTGCGAGGGCGACACGCATATCGACGAACACCACACGATGGAAGATTCCGCGCTCGCTTTGGGTCAGGCCCTTAAACAGGCGCTCGGCGACAAGCGCGGCATCGGCCGCTACGGATTCACCCTGCCGATGGACGAGTCGCGCGCGGTCGCGGCGCTGGATCTGTCCGGACGTCCGTACTTTGTCTTCGAAGGCAGCTTTCCGCGCGAGCGCGTGGGCGACGTGCCGACCGAGCTGGTGCCGCATTTTTTCCGCTCGGTCTGCGAGACGCTGGGCGCGAACCTGCACCTGAGCGTGCACGGCGACAACGCCCACCACATGGTCGAAGGCTGCTTCAAGGTGTTTGCGCGCACCCTGCGTCAGGCCATTCGACGCGAAGGCAGCGAACTGCCCAGCACCAAGGGCACGCTGTAATGAGCGTGGTGCTGGTCGATGCCGGGGGTACCAATATTGGTTCGGTGCGCTATGCGCTGCAGCGCTTGGGCGCGGATGCCCAGCTGACCTCGGACGCGGCGACGATTCGTGCGGCCGACAAGGTGATTCTTCCCGGCGTTGGCGCGGCAGGTCCGGGCATGGCGCGCTTGCGCGAGCTGGATCTGGTCGAAGTGATGCGCAGTCTCACCCAGCCCGTGCTCGGCGTCTGTCTGGGCATGCAGCTGCTTTGCACGCATTCGGAAGAGGGCGATACCGAGTGCCTCGGCGTCGTTCCCGCCGGCGTGCGCCGGTTCGCCGAGATGCCTGGATTGCGCGTGCCGCACATGGGCTGGAACCGCCTGGTCGGTCGCCAGCCGCATGCGCTGCTGGCAGGGCTTGGCGACGATGACAGCGCTTATTTCGTGCACAGCTACGCGGTGCCACCCGGCAATTACTCTCTGGCGACGACCGACTTCGGCGGTGAGTTTTCGTCAGTGATCGCTAATGGCAATTTCCATGGCATGCAGTTTCATCCCGAGCGCTCGGCCGCGGTGGGTGCCAAGCTGCTCAAGAATTTCCTCAGCCTGTGAGTACGCAAGCCGTGAGTTTGAACGTGATTCCCGCCATCGACCTGCGCGCTGGCAAGGTGGTGCGCCTGAAGCAGGGCGACTACGCGCAGCAGACCACGTACGACGCCGACCCGCGCGAGCTGGCTCAGCGTTATGCGGCGGCGGGCGCCACGTGGCTGCACCTGGTCGACCTGGACGGTGCGCGCTCCGGCAGTCTCGATAACCTCGCCGTGATCGAATCGATCGCCGCGAACGGCATGCGCATTCAGGCCGGCGGCGGCGTGCGCAGCGAGGACGATCTCGCGCGCTTGTTCAGCGCAGGCGTGAGCCGCGTGGTGCTCGGCAGCGTGGCCATTCGCGAGCCTGAGCGCGTGGCTGACTGGCTGACGCGCTACGGCGCCGAACAGCTGACTATCGCGCTCGATACGCGTCAGATCGATGGCCGCTGGGCGCTGCCCAGCGCCGGCTGGACCGAAATGGAAACGCGCACGCTGGATGAGCTGGCACCGTGGTACGCGGGCAAGGGCGCGCGGCATCTGCTGTGTACGGATATCGACCGCGACGGCATGCTGGCCGGCTTCAATCTCGATCTGTATCGCCACCTGGCGAAAACGGTTCCGCATTTGGCCGTCCAGGCGTCCGGCGGCGTGCGCTCGCTGGACGATATTCGCGCGGCGCGCGAAGCGGGCGCGAAGGGCGTGATACTCGGCCGCGCGCTGCTCGAAGCGCGCTTCACCATCGAGGAGGCGTTGGCATGCTGAGCCGTCGACTTATCCCGTGCCTCGACGTGCGCGATGGGCAAGTGGTCAAGGGCGTGCAGTTTCGCGACCACGTCGTGATGGGCGAAATCGTCGATCTGGCGCTGCGCTATCGCGACGAGGGGGCTGATGAGCTGGTGTTTTACGACATCACCGCCAGCCCCGAAGGTCG
>CBAAAD010000463.1:0-2756 GCA_964658785.1 uncultured Methylobacterium sp. | reverse complement strand
GAGAAAACTTGCATGAGATGCGCATGAACCAGGCCAACCCGCTGCTCGCCGACGATGTTCTGCCGGCGTTTTCCCGGATTCTTCCCGCACACGTGGAGCCGGCGATCGATGCCCTGCTGGCCGACTATCGCGACGACATCGCCGCGCTGACCGCGCCCGACGCGCCGCGCGATTTTTCCACCGTGATGCTGACCCAGGAGCGGCTCGAACAGCGCCTGTCGCGCGCGTGGGCGCCGGTGGGCCACCTGCATTCGGTCGCCGACAGTGAGGCGCTGCGCCAGGTCTACGGGCCGGCCGAAGAGAAACTGACCGAGCACGCGATCGAGCTGGGCCAGAACCGCGAGCTGTACGCCGCCGTGCAGGCGCTGGCCGATGCGCCGGACTTTGCCCAGCTGCCGCGCCCCGAGCGCGCGCTGGTGGAGCACGCGCTGCGCGACTTCACCCTGTCGGGCGTGGCGCTGGAGGAGCCGGCGCGCTCGCGCTATCGCGACATCGGGGTGGAGCTGTCCAAACTCTCCACCGAATTCTCCAACGCGGTGCTCGACGCGACCGAGGCATGGCAGGAGCACGTCACCGACGAGCGCGATCTGGCCGGCATTCCCGAATCCGGCCGCGCGGTGCTGCGCCAGTACGCCGAGGATCAAAAGCTGGCCGGCTATCTGGTCACGCTGAAACAGCCCAGCGTGCAGGCCGTGCTCGGCTATGCCGACAACCGCGGTCTGCGCGAGCGCGTGTACTGGGCGTATCAGACGCGCGCCTCGGATCAGGGCCCCAATGCCGGCAAGTTCGACAACTCCGAGCGCATCGAAAAAATCATGGCGCTGCGGCACGAGTCGGCCCAGCTGATCGGCTTCCGCAACGCCGCCGAAGAATCGCTGGCGACCAAGATGGCCGGCTCGCCGACCGAGGTGATGGAATTTCTGCATGACCTGGCCGCACGGGCCAAGCCGGTGGCGCAGCAGGAGCTTGCCACGCTGCGCGACTTCGCCCGCGACGAGCTCAAGCTCGACAACCTCGAGCCCTGGGACGTCGGCTACGTCTCCGAAAAACTGCGCCAGCGGCAGTACGCGCTCGATGAGGAACAGCTCAAGCCGTATTTTCCGCTGCCGGCGGTCATCAACGGCCTGTTCGCGCTGACCAGCAAGCTCTACGGCATCACGCTGACGGCCCGCGACGACGTCGACGTGTGGCACCCCGACGTGCGTTTTTACGACGTGCGCGATGCCGACGGCCGCGTGTTTGCCGGCGCCTACATTGATCTTTACGCGCGCAACGGCAAGCGCGGCGGGGCGTGGATGGACGTCTGCCGCGCCCGCTTCGATGACGGCGAACAGCGGCAGCTACCCGTGGCCTTTCTCACCTGCAACTTTCCGCCGCCGACCGGCGGCAAGCCGGCCCTGCTCACCCACGACGACGTGCTGACCCTGTTCCACGAATTCGGCCACGGGCTGCATCACCTGCTCACCGAAATCGCCCTGCCCTCGATAGGCGGCATCGACGGCGTGGAGTGGGATGCGGTCGAGCTGCCCAGCCAGTTCATGGAAAACTTCGGCTGGAACCGCGAGGCGCTGGACCTGTTCGCCCGCCATTACGAAACCGGTGAACGGCTGCCCGACGAGCTGTTCGAGCGCATGCTGGCCGCGCGGCATTTTCAGGCCGGCCTGTTTCTGGTGCGTCAGCTGGAGTTCGCGCTGTTCGATTTCACCCTGCACCTGGAATACGACCCGGCCCAAGGCGCGCGGACCATGGGCGTGCTGGACGAGGTGCGCAAGCAGGTAGCCGTGCTGTATCCGCCGGCCTGGCAGCGGTTTCCGCACGGCTTCAGCCACGTCTTTGCCGGCGGTTACGCGGCGGGCTACTACAGCTATCTGTGGGCCGAGCTGCTATCTGCCGACGCGTTTGGGGCCTTCGAGGAGCAGGCGGAGAAATCGGGCAGCGCCATCGACCGCGCCACCGGCGACCGCTTTCGCCGCGAGGTGCTGTCCGTAGGCGCGAGCCGGCCGGCGCTGGAAAGCTTTATCGCCTTCCGCGGACGGAAGCCCGAGCCGGAGGCGCTGCTGCGCAGTCACGGTTTGGTGTGAGACGCAACTGGACGGTCGCCGCTCGTTCGGGCGGCGACCGAACCTTCATGCATTCCCAGGCATGACCTTGAATTTCCGTTGCACCGGCCAGCAACGGCCATAAAAAAAGCCCGCCGAGGCGGGCTTTTCAAGTCGCTAAAGTCCGGAGGACTTAGGCAACCTGGACTTCTTCAGCCTGCAGGCCTTTCTGGCCCTTGGTGACTACGAACGTGACGCGCTGACCTTCCTGCAGGGACTTGAAGCCCGTGCCCTGGATCGCGCGAAAATGCACGAACAGGTCATCACCGCTTTCCGGGGTGATGAAGCCAAAACCTTTGGCGTCGTTGAACCACTTGACTGTACCGCTCTGACGATCCGACATGTAACATTACCTTTGAAGCAGTGATGGTTTGCGGCTCGGAGCGAATAGCACTTTACCGCAGTATGAGCAGGAACCTTGGGGGTCTCCCGAGGTGCTGCCAATCCAGCATACACCGTAATTCCGGCTTTATGCCAGTTTTGTCGCGCGATGTCGCAACTTGCGGCCGTTTTGGGTGTCCTCGCGGCCGCGTTTTCGGGAATCTGCCTGTTCTGCGGCGCACTTCGAACGTGCGCGGCATCGAGCTTCCGGCGGGTTCGGATCCAGCCCCAGGCGCTGCAAATCTAAGGTTTATCGGGGCCCACAAGGCCGGCTCC
>CBAAAD010000462.1:0-2758 GCA_964658785.1 uncultured Methylobacterium sp. | reverse complement strand
AGACGAAGGTCCCAGCGTCGAGCGGAATTCGAGATATTCCGAAGGAGTCATCGTTTCCAGCACGGCCCACTGCTCGGTCAGCTGGCGCAGTACCGACTTGCAGCGGGCGATCACCTTGCGCGTCTGCCAGACCTGGTCGCGCCGCAGAAAATCGATCGCCGAGCCCAGTTCGTGGATCATCAGCTTCATCCACAGCTCGCTGACCTGATGCTGCACGATGAACAGCAGCTCGTCGTGCTGCGGCGGCTGGCTAAGCGGCTGCTGGGCCGCCAGCAGTAGATCCAGACGCAGATAGCCGCCGTAGGTCATCTTGCCGTCGAGGTCGGTTTCGATGCCGGCTTCGAGATCGCGCTGGTTTTCAGCCATGGACAGATCGACGCATTTTATAAAGCCGTCATGTTAGCGGTTACGCGAGCGCCAGACCTTGATGCGATCCGGCGAAGCCCGGGCTGGCTTGAATCGTTTCCCTTTTCGACGAACTTCACGGCGACTCGGGAGTCGATGGAACGGCCCCGATACGCCGCCGCATTGCTGCGCTGAACCTTGCAGTGCAACATGGTGGCCTGTTATCAAGCGCGGTCTTGTTTGATCGTTCGCGCGCGCGGGCAACCCCCGGCGCGTGATCTCCAACCGCTTTTCCCGCATTCCCCACTCCGGAGCGAGTCGTGACCATCGCCGCCAAGTTTGAAATTGAATACCTGCAATACCTCGACGCCGAGGGCAAGGAGGTCCGTGACGACCTTCCTGAATTCGCCAAAGACCTGCCGCACATGGTCGAGCTGTACAAGCTGATGCTGTCGACTCGCGTCTTTGACGCCAAGTCGATCGCCCTGCAGCGCACCGGCAAGCTGGGCACCTACGCCAGCTGCCTGGGCCACGAGGCCTCGCATGTGGGCATCGGCAGCGCGATGCGGCCCGAAGACGTGCTCGCGGTGAGCTACCGCGAATACGGCGCCCAGCTCTACCGCGGCGTGCAGCCGCGCGAGGTGTACATGTACTGGGGCGGCGACGAGCGCGGCAACGATTATCAGAAGGAGCCCGCGCGGCACGACTTCGCCTGGTCCGTGCCGATTGCCACCCAGTGCCTGCACGCGGCCGGTACCGCGCTGGCCTTCAAGATTCGCGGCGAAAAACGCGTTGCCGTGTGCACGATCGGCGACGGCGGCTCGTCCAAGGGCGATTTCTATGGCGCCATCAATATCGCCGGCGCGCAGAACCTGCCGCTGGTAGCGGTGATCGTCAACAACCAGTGGGCGATCTCGGTGCCGCGCAAGATCCAGTCCGGCGCCCCGACGCTGGCACAGAAGGGCATTGCGGCTGGCCTGTTCTGCATCCAGGTCGACGGCAACGACATCATCGCGGTACGCAAGGCGATGGAAGACGCGCTCGAGCGCGCGCGCAGCGGCAACGGCGGCAGCGTGATCGAGGCGGTGACCTATCGCCTCGGCGATCACACCACCGCCGACGACGCCCGCCGATACCGCGGCGAGCAGGAGGTGAAGGACGGCTGGGAGCGCGAACCGATGAAGCGCCTGCGCAACTGGCTCGTCGCCAAGGGCGTGTGGGACGACGCGAAAGAAGAGGCCTGGAAGGCCGAGTGCGACGAGTGGATGGACAACGAGGTGAACGCCTATCTCGAAACCAAGACGCAGCCGGTATCGGCGATGTTCGACTACATCTTCGCCGAAATCCCCGCTGATCTCGCCAAACAGCGGGACTACGTCCTTTCGCTCGAATCCGCGTCCAATAAAAACAGGGCCCACTAAGTCATGGCACAAATCACTCTTATCGAAGCCGTCACCCAGGCGCTCGCGTATGAAATGGCCCACGACGACAGCGTCGTGGTGCTCGGCGAAGACGTCGGCTTGAACGGCGGCGTGTTCCGCGCCACCCAGGGGCTGCAGGAAAAATTCGGCGAGCTGCGCGTGCTCGACACGCCGCTGGACGAAACCACGATTGCCGGTGTGACGGTGGGTCTGGCCGCTGCCGGCATGAAGCCGGTGGCCGAGGCGCAGTTCGAAGGCTTCATCTATCCGATGATGGAGCAGATCGCCTGCCACGCCGCGCGCCTGCGCAACCGCACGCGTGGTCGCATCACCGTGCCGGCGGTGTTCCGCGCGCCGTGGGGCGGCGGCATCCGCGCGCCGGAGCATCACTCCGAGGCGAACGAGCACCTGTTCACCAATATCCCCGGCCTGCGCGTGGTGCTGCCGTCGTCGCCGGCGCGCGCCTACGGCCTGCTGCTGGCCGCGATCCGCGACCCCGATCCGGTGATGTTCTTCGAGCCCAAGCGCATCTACCGCCAGTACAAGGAAGAGGTGCCGGACGACGGCGAGGCCTTGCCGCTGGACGTGTGCTTCGTGCTGCGCGACGGCACCGATGTGACCCTGGTGACCTGGGGCGCGCAGGTGAAGGAATGCCTCGAGGCCGCCGACGAGCTGGCCGCCGAAGGCATCAGCGCCGAAGTGATCGATGTAGCCACACTTACCCCGTTGGACTTCGACACCATCGCCGAATCGGTGCAGAAGACCGGCCGCTGCGTGATCGTGCATGAAGCCCCGAAGACGGCCGGTTTCGGCGCCGAAATCGCCGCGCGCCTGTCGGAGGAATGCCTGTACGACCTGCTCGCGCCGGTCGAGCGCGTTACCGGTTTCGACACGCACATTCCGCTGTTCCGCCTCGAGATGAAATACCTGCCCAGCGTGGAGCGCATCGTCGATGCGGCCAAGCGCACGCTGGCGGCAAGCTGAGCTTCTCA
>CBAAAD010000461.1:0-2759 GCA_964658785.1 uncultured Methylobacterium sp. | reverse complement strand
GTCCGAGCAGCGTCAGCAGCAGGCCACCGAAGCCACCCAGCAAACCGATCATTCCGGCTTCGACCAGACACTGTGCAAACACCGCCATTCGACTGGCTCCGAGCGCGCGGCGTACGCCGATTTCGCCGGCGCGCCGCAGGAACTTGGCCAGCAGCAGGCCGATGGTGTTCAACAGGCAGATCGCCAGAAACGCGAACGCCAGCCAGGTCTGCAGGCGCACGTCGCTGGGCACCACGCGGTTGAAATCCAGCCACTGCATCAGGTCGAACAGGCGCGTGTTGTCGGCGCGCGCAAAGCGGCCCAGAGCCTTCTGCTGCTCGGCATAAGCCGCCAGATAATCCCGGTAGCCACTCACCTTGCCTGCGCTGCCCAGTTGCACCCACAGGGCCACCCACACGCAGGTCGAGTTCTGCAACTTCACGCCGGGATCCGGCGCACTCCAGCAGGTGAAGGGATTGAACCCGCCATCGTTGACTTCCATCGAACTGAAGAACGGCATGAACACGTCCTCCGGCCGATTGTAAAAGCTGGCCGTATCGCCGTCGGAAAAGCGGCCACCGACCACCTCGTAGAACTGCGGCGACGGGCGCCACGGCGCCAGTACGCCGACGATGCGTACGTCGCTATCCTTCAGCCGCAATGTACGACCCACGCTGTTACTTCCCTGAAACAGCTTGTTGTTGAGATCCGCCGAGATCACCGCCACCCGTGCATGCCGAGTGTCGTCCTGCGCTGTCCAAGCGTTGCCGTACTGAAATGGCACGGCAAACATCGGAAAAAAGTCGCTGGTGGTCGACAACATCTGCGCCATCAAGGCCGGCTGTTTCACCGTCGGCGCGGTCAGTCGCAAGGCACTGACGGTAATCAGCGCCTGTCGATCGGCCCGCTGCGCACTCCAAAGATCGACAGCCGAGTGATAGTCCATCATGTCGTAGGGATGCGATTGCGGATCCAGATGGCTCGTCGGGTCCACCTGCGGATAAAAGATGTGCTGGCTGCGGCCCGGCAGCGGATCGCCGGACAACAGATGCATCACCGTCAGCGTGGTCATGCTCGCGCCAATGCCGACAGCAATCGCCAGCACCATCAGCGCGGTGAGCACCGGGCTGCGCCTGAGGCTGCGCAGTGCAAGGTCCATGTAGTAGGCAAACATCATTTCACTCCTCTTGCTTGGCCAGATCGCGCCAGCCTTTTTCCTCTCGTCATTCCTTCGCACCCAGCAATCCACTGCGTTGCCATGGCCACTCCAGTCACACCGAAGACGCTGGCTTCCTGCCTGCGCAGGAATGACGGCCATGGGTCGTTCGATTTCTTGAAAATGCCCTGACGGGCGCGCGACCTTGCCTCGGCGCCACCCTCGCCACTTATTCCCAACCCTTCGCTACGCCTGTTCATCACACGCTCCGCGTCGCCACGACGGGCGGCACGGCGGCGGCGCGCAACGCCGGGCCAAGTACGGCCAGTTGACCCAATACCCAAAGTGTCCCCGCGCCAAACGCCAAATAGCCGATCGGCAAATGCCCCAGTTCAAAGCGGTGCATCAGGAACACGTTCAGTACGTAAGCCAGCACCACGCCCAGGACGACGCCGGCTGTGACAATGAGAAAGTTCTCTGCCTGGAAGTAGCGCAGGATGTCGCCGCGTGTGGCACCGAGCGCGCGGCGCATGCCGATCTGTCGTCGCCGCTGCTGGACCCAGAAGCTGCCCAGGCCACCTACGCCGAGCGCTGTCACCACCAGCAGAATCGCCATGATCGCGATAAGCATCCGATTGGTGGCCATGTCGGCGGCGAAATACTGCTGCCGTAAAACAGGCATGCTCAGCACCTTGCTTTGCACGTGACCGGGGTTGGCTTTCTGCATGGCGGTGGCGGCGGCCTGCAACGCAGCGCCGAGCTGACCCGGCTGGCTGCGGATCATGAAGCCACCGCCCATGTCCTGTGCGCCAAGCTGGAATTCGACGACCAGCGAATAATCATCGTCAGGGCGCCCGGTAACTTCGCCACGCAGGTGATCCATGACGCCGACCACGCGGATGGTCATGGTGCCATCGTAGAAACGCTGGCCGAGCGGACTCTTGCCGGGGAACAGCCGTTCGCCGAGCGCACGTGTGATCAAACCGCCGATCTGAATGTCCTGGCCCCATTTCGCCGGGTGGCCGCGATCGTCGAGAGTGATCCCGCGACCCTGGACTACCTGCACACCCAGAGTTCGGTCCATATCCTGCCCACCGATAAATTCATAGGCCTGGGCAATCTTGTGCTGGCGAGCCGGATCGGTGAATAAACTGGAAGGAGACGCGTACCAGAGCGGCGGACCGCCATAAGCGGCATCGGCCACACCCGGCACCTGCCGCAGCAAGGCCACGCTGTTGGCAACATTGCCCGGGTTGTCCCCGTTGATGACGCCGATGCTCTGGATCAGACCGATGTCGTTTTCCATCACGCCAGTGGGCGTGTGCGCGCGTTGCAGGTTGCGGCTGACCACAAATACCAGGTTGCCGATGATCGCGAGCGTCAGCGCGATCTCCAACACCAGAAGGATCACGGCCGTCTTGTGCCGGGTCAGCGCCGAGATGATGGGCCGGAAAGGAATCGCGAGGCTCATAGCGACTTCACCTGCAGGCCGGGAGCTACGCGCGAGGCGCGCCATGACGGCCACGCGCCGGCCAGCAGCGAGGCAAGCAATGCCATGCTCAGAGCCGCGAACAGCATGGTCATGCTCAACTGCGCCGAGCTGGCAAAGCTCACCGGCTGCTGG
>CBAAAD010000460.1:0-2760 GCA_964658785.1 uncultured Methylobacterium sp. | reverse complement strand
CACTTCCGTCACGACGAATCGGCGCGTGGTTCGCTGCAGCAGCCGCACGCCCAGGCGCTCCTCCAGCTGGGCCACGCGTTTGCTCAGCCGCGACTTGGGCACGCCAAGCGCCCTGCCCGCGGCCGAAAAACCGCCGTGATCAACGACCGCCGCAAAAAAGTACAGGTCATTGAGATCCTGCAGGGCACCCGCCAATACTGTCATGATCGTTTCCTTGAAAGGACGAGTTGTTCGATTATTGCCATCTTATCGCCAGATTGTCCGGAACGTATGGTGAGTGCATTGCCGGAGCACCGGCGCACAGAGGCAAACTCCATGAAACTCCTTCATATCGATTCCAGCGCCCTGGGTGACTACTCGGTTTCGCGCCAGCTCAGCGCCGACATCGTCGCCGAGCTGAAGCAGCAGACTGCAAATATCCATGTCAACTATCGCGACCTCGCCGCGCAGCCGCTGGCCCACTGGACGCCTGCCGTTGCCGATGCCGTCACCACCGAAGGTCAGGAGGGCAACGCGTTGGTTGAGGATTTTCTGGCCGCCGATGTCGTGGTGATCGGTGCGCCGATGTACAACTTTGGTATTTCCAGCCAGCTGAAGTCCTGGATCGACCGGATCGCGGTCGCCGGCAAGACGTTTCGCTACACTGAGCACGGCGCCGAAGGCCTGGCCACGGGCAAGCAGGTCATCATCGCTTCGAGCCGCGGCGGCATGTATGTCGAAGGCCCGTTTGCTGCCTTCGACCATCAGGAAACCTACTTGAAGACGGTGCTGGGTTTCCTTGGCGTGACCGATCTGACCTTCGTACGCGCTGAAGGCGTGGCAATCAGCCCTGAAAACAAGGACCAATCGATCAAAGCCGCGAAAAGTTCGATTCCCTCGCTGGTGGAAAAGCTCGCCAAAGCCGCCTGATTGGGCGAATTCACGAGTTAAACCAACGGCCCCTCGGGGCCGTTTTTCGTTCCAGTGGATAAATAACCATATAAAACAAAGCCATGAACATATAGGCCATCAGTCATGTTGCAAAGTCTGGCTCGAGCTATTGACGGTTATTGTTATGGTGTTATAGTTAACTACAACACCGGTCAACAAGCTCACTAAGGAGCCTCGTCATGAAAACAGTGAACCAGAAACTGATCGCCGCCGCCGCCGCCGTGCTGATGACTTCCGCCAGTCTGACGACGACCGCCCTCCTGAGCATGGCCCCGCAGGCTGCCAGCGCCGAGCAAACCAGCGCGACCGAAATCAACGGCATCAAGGTGACCAATCTGGAGCCGGTCAGCGTGCGCCCCAGCGCCAGGGAGCTGCGTACGGCGAGCATGCTGAGCGACACGGGTACGGCCGCCCTTTTCACGATGCCAGCGCCGGGTCAAAGCAATGAAACCGCGCAGGTGAGCCTGTTCGGGTCGCAGCTGGCCATGCCCTACTATTCGTTCGGCAACAAGTTCGGCCGTATCAGCAAGGAATAATTGAATGACCATTACCTGGAACGACAGCGTCCCGATCTACCGCCAACTGCACCAGCGTGTGGTGGCGATGATCCTGGATGGCGCCTTGAACGAAGGTGACCCGCTGCCGTCGGTACGCCAGGTGGCCGCGGATTATCAAATCAATCCGTTGACCGTTTCGAAGGCGTATCAGGAGCTGGTCGACGAACAACTGGTCGAAAAACGGAGGGGATTGGGCATGTTCGTTATAGAAGGCGCTCGCGAAGCGCTGCTGAAGTCGGAACGCGAGCGCTTTCTGCGCGAAGAATGGCCGGTGCTGTTTGCACGCCTGCAGCGGTTGGGCCTGGATCTGAAGACCCTTCTTCGCGAAGCCGACAAACACGGTGACGTCGCAGCCAACGACAAGGAACCCTCATGAGCGCGGTGATTACGGCCACAGGCCTGAGCAAGCATTACAAAAGCTCGTTGGCGCTGGACAACGTGAGTTTCCAGATTCCCGCCGGGCGCATCGTTGGCCTTATTGGCCCGAACGGCGCCGGCAAGACCACCGCGCTGAAGGCCATTCTCGGCCTGACCGATTTTTCCGGCCAGCTCAACGTGCTTGGCCTCGACCCACGCAAGCAGCGCGACAAGCTGATGGAACAGGTCTGCTTTATCGCCGACGTCGCCGTGCTGCCGCGCTGGCTGAAGGTCAAGGAAGCGGTCGACTTTGTCGCCAACGTGCATCCCCGGTTCGATCGCGCCAAATGCGAGGCGTTTCTCGCCCGCACCAAGCTCACGCCCGGCATGCGCGTGCGGCAGATGTCCAAGGGCATGATCGTACAGCTTCACCTGGCCCTGGTCATGGCCATCGACGCGCGCCTGCTGATTCTCGACGAACCCACGCTGGGCCTGGACATTCTGTATCGCAAGCAGTTCTACCAGAACCTGCTGGAAGACTATTTCGACGAGAACAAGACCATCATCGTCACCACTCACCAGGTGGAAGAAGTCGAGCACATCCTCACCGACCTGATGTTTATCCGCGACGGCAAGATCGTGCTGGATGCCGACATGGAGGCGATCGGCGAGCGTTTTATCGAAGTGATGGTCAACGGCAATCGCGCCGCGGGTGCCCGCGCCTTGAAACCGCTCGACGAGCGTCAGGTGTTCGGCAAAAGCATTTTTCTGTTTGACGGCGTCGAACGGTCAACCCTGGAGGCGATGGGCGAAGTCCGCCGTCCCTCGGTCAGTGATCTGTTTGTTGCCACCATGAAGGGAACCTACGCATGAAAACCTTCTACTGGTTAGTGAAGCGCGAATTCTGGGAGCATCG
>CBAAAD010000459.1:0-2768 GCA_964658785.1 uncultured Methylobacterium sp. | reverse complement strand
CAGTCGCTGGCCGGCGCAGCATCGAGCATTCGCTATCGATCCTGCGCCAGCCAGAACGCCATCAGTGCGGATGACCGCCGCGGTATTTTTCTTCGCCGGCCGTCACGCGCAGATCGAGCCGGTTTTCCGGCGGCGCCAGCGGACACGTGGCATACGGCGTGAACGCGCACGGCGGGTTGTAGGCCAGATTGAAATCGAGAATCACCTTGCCGTCCTTCGGCAGCGGCACGTCCATGAAGCGGGCGGCGCCGTAGGTTTCCCTGCCCGAGGTGCGGTCGGCGATCACGAAGAACAGGTCGCCGCCGGGCTCCTCCTGATACGGCATCAGCTCGTAGGTATGGCCGTCGCGTTTGAACACCGCCTTGCCCGGCACGTCGACCTTGTCGATCGTGCCGATGACCGAACCGATTTCCATTTTGTGCGCCGGATTGAACGGCACCCAGTCGGCGGTGATGCGCCACGACGGATCGGTCGGAAAATAATCCAGGCCGAGAAAATGCGTGCGCGTCTCGGCGTCGCTGTCTTTGACGCGAAGTGCCTTGCGGCCGTCGCGATCGATCACGTAGAAATTGGCGTGGCCGAAGCTCACCATCGTCGGGTTGGTCGTGCCGGTGGCGTGCGCGTCATCGATCAGCGCGGCGTCCGCCACGGTCTTGCCGTCGATCGTGGCGCCGCTGTCCTTGGCCAGCGCGATATGCAGGCTGCCGTCCTTGCCCAGCGTCACCGTGCCCAGATGTGCCGGGCCGGCCTTCAGCACGATGTCGTTGTCCGCCGCCGCGCCAACGCGGTTGGCGCCGACCTTCAGCCACTCCAGCCCGATCAGGCTCAGCCAGCCGTTGGGCGACGTCAGCCGGGCAACGCGTGCGTCGCGCAGCTGCTTGATCTGCTGCGCGTAGGCAGCCGGATCGGTGACTGAGGACGACGATGGTGTTGGCGAATCAGCGTGCACGAGAGCGGCTCCGGAAAACAGCGCGAGGGCGAGAAAGGTGTGGCGGAGCATGGCGGCAATCCGTAGCAGGCAGAACGCCGAGTATCACCGGCGCTTTGCGCGCAGGGCAAGTCGCGCGCTCAGGGCCTTGCGCATGAGCGGCCTGTTAGCGCCCGCGCATGAAAAGCCGATCGAGCTCGGCCACGCTCAGCTGGGTCCAGGTCGGTCGGCCGTGATTGCACTGGCCCGAGCGTTCGGTCGCCTCCATCTCGCGCAGCAGCGCATTCATTTCGGGAATCGTCAGCCGTCGACCCGCGCGCACCGAGCCGTGGCAGGCCATGGTCGAGAGCAGCTCGTTTTCCAGCTCCTGCAATCGACGAGAGCTGCCGTGCTGGGCCAGTTCGGCCAGCACGTCGCGGGTGAGCTGGCCGACGTCCGCACCTTCCAGCACCGACGGAATACGTCGCACGACCACGCCCGACGGTCCGCTGCGCGACAGCTCCAGCCCCCAGTCGGCGAGCGCCTCGGCATGCTCCTCGGCGGCGGCGGCTTCTTTGGCGCTCACCGCGATATTCAGCGGCACCAGCAGGAGCTGCGAGCGCAGATTGCTGCCCGCGCGACCGGCCTTCAACTTTTCATACGTGATGCGCTCGTGCGCCGCGTGCATGTCGATCAGCACCAGGCCCTGCGCGTTCTCGGCCAGCACATAGATGTTTTTCAGCTGTGCGATGGCGAAGCCCAGCGGCGGCGCTTCGCTGTCGTCATTCGCAGGCAACGGTGCGGCTGCATAAGAAGCGTCCGCGGAACGCGTCGGTTCGCCGGCCAGCGCGGCGTATTCGGCCAGCGGCGCATCGCGCACGCCCAGGCTCAAACGACTCTGGCTGAAGCTGCCCGACCAGGCCGGGGCCGCGGCGTACGCCGATGAATTCGAAGTCGGCGCCGATGTCGACATCGTCAATGCGCCGTTATCGGCGTGCGCGCTCGATGCCACCTGCCCGGCCCGCGTCTGCGCCAGCGCCTCGTGCAGCGTGCGATAGAGAAAATCGTGCACCAGCCGCTGCTCGCGAAAGCGCACTTCGTGTTTGGCCGGATGCACGTTGACGTCGACGCCGGCCGGATCAAGTTCGAGATACAGCACGAAGGCCGCATGGCGTCCGTGGAACAGCACATCGGCATACGCTTGACGCACCGCGTGGGCGACGATGCGATCGCGCACCAGCCGCCCGTTGACGTAGAAATACTGCGAGTCCGCCTGCCCGCGCGATGCGGTCGGCAGGCCGACCCAACCGGAGAGGCGCAGGCCAGCGGCCTCGTGATCGACACGAAGGCTTTGCGCGGGGAAATCCTCGCCCAGCACTTCAGCAACGCGCTGCAATGCCGCCTGCTCGCTGTTGGCGGTTTTCCAGATGCGCACCGGCTTGCCGTTATGGCTGAGCCGAAACTCCACGCTGCTGCGCGCCAGCGCCAGCGACTTCAGCAGATCGTCGATGTGCGCAAACTCCGTGCGTTCGGCGCGCATGAATTTCCGGCGCGCGGGCACGTTGTGAAAGAGGTCGCGCACTTCGACGCTGGTGCCGGACGGATGCTGCGCCGGACGTGCCGCCAGCAGCTGACCGCTGTCGACCTCGATGCGGAACGCCGCGTCCTGCCCGCGCACGCGCGAGGTGATGGCGAAGCGCGACACCGACGATACCGACGCCAGCGCCTCCCCGCGAAAGCCCATGCTGGCGACGTGCTCCAGATCATCGAAGCTGCCGATCTTGCTGGTGGCGTGCGAGGCAACCGCCAGCGGCAGTTCGTCGACATGAATGCCGTCGCCGTCATCGCGCACGCGGATCAG
>CBAAAD010000458.1:0-2769 GCA_964658785.1 uncultured Methylobacterium sp. | reverse complement strand
CGGCTGCTCGACGGCACGCACGAGGTCAACGAGATCTGGTTCG
Source organism: uncultured Methylobacterium sp. (assembly GCA_964658785.1). Taxonomy (GTDB): domain Bacteria; phylum Pseudomonadota; class Gammaproteobacteria; order Xanthomonadales; family Rhodanobacteraceae; genus Rhodanobacter. Next base: position 2,726 of record CBAAAD010000458.1, on the reverse strand, counting down.
ACAACGTGCGCGTGCCCGTCGCCAACCGCATCGGCGAAGAGAACGACGGCTGGACCTACGCCAAGTTTCTGCTCGGCCACGAGCGCACCAACATCGCCGGCATCGGCGGCTCCAAGCGCGAGCTGAAGCGGCTCAAAGAGATGGCCGCCGCGCGCCAGCTCGACGGCAAACCGCTGCTCGATGATGCGATGATCGCCGCGCGCATCGCCCAGGTGGAGATCGATCTCACCGCACTGGAAATCACCAACCTGCGCGTGATCTTCGACGCCGAGCAGAAAAAGGCGCCCGGCCCGCAGGCCTCGATGCTGAAAATTCGCGGCACCGAAATTCGCCAGCGCATCGCCGAGCTGCAGGTCGACGTGCTCGGCGCCGACGCGCTTGCCTTCGACGGTCACGGCGACAGTGACGACGTGCCGCGCGCGATGGCCGACTACCTCAACCTGCGCAAGCTCTCGATCTACGGCGGATCCAACGAGATCCAGCGCAACATCATCGCCCAGATGATTCTCAGGCTACGGGGATAACCAGCATGGATTTTTCATTCAACGACGAGCAGCAGATGCTGCTGGAAACCACCCGCCGCCTGATCGCGAAGGACTACACCTTCGCGCACCGCATGAAGATTCGCGAAGGCGCCGACGGCTGGTCGCGCGATACCTGGTCGCAGCTGGCCGATCTGGGCCTGCTGGCGCTGACCATTCCCGAGGACGACGGCGGCATCGGTGCCGGCGCAATCGGCGCCATGCTGGTCTCCAACGCGGTCGGCGAAGGCCTGCTGCTCGAACCGTTCCACGCCAGCGCCATCGTCGCCACCCAGGCCATCGTGCAGCTCGCCAGTGCGCAGCAGCGCGAGCGCTGGCTGCCCGCGCTCGCCGGCGGCGAAACCATCGCCGTGATCGCGCATGACGACGCGGGCAAAGGCCTCGGCGTCGAAGCCGCGCCGGACAGTGACGGCTGGACGCTGAGCGGACACAAGCCGGCCGTTTACCACGCCGATATCGCCGACCTGCTGCTGGTCTCCGCACGCATCAAGGGCAGCGACGAAGTTGCGCTATTTGCGCTGCCTGCCGACACGCAGGGCATCACGCGCCACGGCTACCGCACGGTCGACGATCAGCGCGCGGCAAATATCGAACTAAAGAATGTTTCTGCCGGTGCCGACACGCGGCTCGGCGGCGATGCCACGACCGGCCTGCAGCTCGTCATCGATTTCGGCCTCGCCGCGCTCTGCGCCGAAGCCGTCGGCGCACTCGACCGCATCCTCGCCGCCACCATCGACTACAGCCGCTCGCGCAACCAGTTCGGCGTACCCATCGGCAGCTTCCAGGCCCTGCAGCACCGAATGGCCGACATGCTGATGTACGCCGAGCAGGCGCGCTCGATGTCCTACCTCGCCACCTCGCGCTGCACCGACGCCGACGCCAACGTGCGACGTGCCGCGCTATCGGCCGCCAAGGTTTCCATCGGCCAGGCCGCCCGCTTCGTCGGGCAGCAGGCCGTGCAGATTCATGGCGGCATGGGCATGACGGACGAGCTTGATGTCAGCCACTACTTCAAGAGGCTGACGGCGTTTGAGTTGCGGGGTGGGACGACAGATGCGCATTTGCGGGGGTTGGCGCGGGGGTTGGTGGGCAAGTGAGCCTGTTCGATCGCGGATCGCTCGACAGACTTATTGAGGGCTCGAGTTTCGAACGGCGCGTGCACTGCTCCGCTAAGAATCATTTCACGGACGGACGCTGATTGGGTTTGAGCGGGCCATCCGTTCGATGAATAAAGGGGCCAGAGCAGGACGCGGCGTTGATGCTATCGTTCCGGTAAGGAATAGACGAAAGGGGAAGGATCCTGAAAACGAGTTGCTTTGGCATTCGCTCGCGATGCATTAACCCGACACTACGCTCGGTCTTCGCGCTTTGCCTACTTTGTGCGGGCACCGACAACCTCCCTGCCGCGCAGCCACCTGCATCGGCTTCTCCACAACCGAGTTTTTCGTGCGATAAGCCGTCAGCTTTGGAAAAGGTCATTTGCGACGATGCCGCGCTTTCCGATGCCGATCAACGCATGGCGGCCCTCTACGCAGCGGCGCGCCTCGGTGCGCTCGGAAATGGTGGATCGCAGATCGAGCACACGCAAAAAATGTGGCTGAAATCGCGCAACCAAACGTGTGCTGCTGGAGACGTGCGCGCCTGCCTTGGCAAAGAATATAGTGTGCGTCTGTCCGAACTTGCCGTGGCCGCCTTGTTCAATGCACCGGATATTGCCCTGGCCGAACTCAAACGGCAGAACCCGACGACATTCCCGTTGTATGAGGCGGTGTATCGGTACGCAACACTGGACAAACCGGCTCGCAGCCAATCGGTGACTCCGCTGATAGCGCCGATGTTCCAAGCCATTCATGACCAGCCCAGGCCAGCCCGTTGCACGATTTTGCCGATGCTAAAGCTGCTGCTGCTTCTGACAAGGCCTTCGCCACGTTTCTGGATGTGGTGTCGGTCAGCGATTACAACGTGACATTGCCCTGCGCCGCTATCGTGCATCGTCCCGGCCTCATTGAGGCGCTCGGTGCGATCTACGGGGGAGCGATCGATGGCAGCCTCATTCAGTCGGACTGTGAATCGACGCTGCCGGCGACGCCGAAATTCGACGGTCTTCTGGCGGATGTTGGCTCAGTCCAGAGTGACTGCGAGGGAACCATTCGATTCACGCTAGGCCGCAGTTACCAGATGACG
>CBAAAD010000457.1:0-2800 GCA_964658785.1 uncultured Methylobacterium sp. | reverse complement strand
CTTGAAGCAGCTTGCCGGTGCCGGCAGCGGCGAAGGCGCCTTCAGCGCACGCCGCCGCCACGTCCTTGCCTTGCAACAAGTAGACGTCCATTTACATGACGCCGCCATTCATCTGCGCGAAGGCCGCGCTGGCGAAATGGCCGCCGAAGAGCTTCGCCAGGCGCAGCAGGCGCTGGGTGAAATCACCGGCAGCTACAGCAGCGATGATCTGCTTGGAGCGATCTTCAGCTCGTTCTGCATCGGAAAATAATAACGATGCCTGCGAGCACCGATTTCGCTGGCTGCAAGCATCGAACCGTCGAACGCTTCAGTGACTCGACTTAACCGCCGTCATCGTCGCTACCCCCGCCGGCAGCAGGTGCACCCTGTTTGTGATCGAGGCGCTTTTGCATCGCCTGCTGCTGCATCTGCTGATACTGCTGGCGCTGGCTGTCGGTGAGGATGGCCTGGATCTGACTGTCGGTATCCTGCTTCAGCGCGCGCATTTTCTGATGCACATCGCGCGGCGAGGATGACGTGTCGCCACGCATCTGCTGCATCTGCTGCATGCGGTTGGCCAGGATCGGCTCGATCTTCGCGGCCTGGTCCGGCGTCAACTGCAGTTTGCGGCTCAATCGCGCGGTCTGCTTCTGCGGGTCGGGCATAGCGTGCTGCCCGTGCGCCGAGTCGCTGTTTCCGGCAGGTGGCGTGTCCTGAAAAGGTTGCGCATTAGCGGCGCTCGTGGCGACGAGGCCGAGGGCGAAGCCGAGCACGGCGAAACAACGGACAAACTTCATGGCGGTATCTCCGGTAGTGTGCCGAGCGATGGCAACACCTCGACCAACGCGAGCCACGGGTGGCGGGTTGACGACACGCAGGGCCTTTCTTCGCAAAGTCTTATCGGCAGATGGGCCATATTCAGACGCTGGCTTTACCTTACTCACCGCGTGCTCAAGGATTCCCCATGATCGAACTGTATTACTGGCCAACGCCGAACGGCCACAAGATAACCATGTTTCTGGAAGAGGCCGGGCTGGCTTACGAGATCAAGCCGGTGAATATCGGCAAGGGCGAGCAGTTCGCGCCGGCGTTCCTGAAGATTTCGCCCAACAACCGGATGCCCGCCATCGTCGATACCGATCCGCTGGGTGGCGGCGAGCCGTTGAGCGTCTTCGAATCCGGGGCGATCCTGCAGTACCTGGCCGAAAAGACCGGCAAGTTTTCGCCGAAGGATGTGCGCGAACGCTACGTGGTGACCGAGTGGCTGTTCTGGCAGGTCGGTGGACTGGGCCCCATGCTGGGTCAGAACCATCACTTCAACCGCTATGCGCCGGAAAAAATTCCTTACGCGATCGACCGCTACGTCAATGAAACGCGCCGGCTTTACGGTGTGCTGGACAAGCGGTTGGAAGGCCGTGCCTATATTGCCGGCAAGGACTACACGATTGCCGATATGGCTGCCTATCCCTGGATCGTGCCGTACGAGGCGCAGGGCATGACACTGGCCGATTTTCCGAATCTGAAAATGTGGTTCGAGCAGATACGTGATCGCGACGCAACAAAGCGCGCTTATGCGCTGGCCGACACGATCAAGGGCAAGACCGACCTGGCCACCGACGAGGAAGCGCGAAAGCACATGTTTGGACAGGGCGCGCTGAAGAAGTAGCGCATGAGCGGCGACCGCTGGCATCCGTCCGGAGCCGGCGGTTGCGTGTGGTCAGTCGGCGAAGTTGGTGCGCACCAGCTCTTCGACTTCCATGCCGCGGCCGGCGATGATCGCTTTGGCCGAGTACAGCGCGGTGTGGAGCACTTGCCCGACTTCCACTTTCGGCGGCATCACCAGCTCGTAGCGATTGACCTTGACGTCGAGCAGCGCGGGGCCGGGCTGCGACAGCACATCGCGCACGGCTTCCTCCAGCGTCGACGCGTCGTCCACTCGGCGACCGTAGAAACCGATGGCTTCAGCCAGCTTGGCAAAGTCGGGATTCTTCAACTCGGTAAACGCGTCCAGCAGGCCTTCGACCTTCTGCTCCATCTCGACGAAGCCGAGCGAGCTGTTGTTGTAGACGATCACCTTGATCCGAATGTTTTCCTGCACGGCGGTGAGCAGGTCGCCCAGCAGCATGCTGATACCGCCGTCGCCCGAAAGCGAGATGACCTGCCGACCGGGCAGCGCCTTTTTGATGCCGAGCGCCTCGGGCATTGCATTGGCCATGGTGCCGTGGACCAGGCTGGTCAGCGTGCGCCGCTTGCCGTTGCTGGTGATGTGGCGCAGCAGCCAGACCATCGGGCTGCCGCCGTCGGCGGTAAAGATCGCATCGTCGTCGGCATATCGATCGATCAGCTTGGTCAGATACTGCGGATGGATCAGGCCGTCGCTGCCGGCGTGTTCTTCCTCGGCGATCTGCTTGAGCGTGGCTTCGCGATGCTTGAGGCTGTTGCGCAGGAAGGCGTGCTCCTCGCGCGCGTGCAGGCGCGGCAGCAGCGCTTCGATGGTGTCCTTGATTTGGCCTACCACGCCGATATCGACGGGATGGCGTCGGCCTAGGTGGGTGGCGTCGCTGTCGATCTGGATGAGCTTGGCCTCGTTCGGGTAGAACTGGCTCCAGGCGAAATCGGCGCCGAGCAGCATCAGCGTGTCGCACGCGTCTAGCGCGCGGAAACCGGATTCCACGCCGAGGATGCCGGTCATGCCCATGTTGTAGGGGTTGTAGGGCTCGATGAAATCCTTGGCGCGCGAGGTATGGGCAACCGGCGCCTTGATCTTTTCGGCCAGCGCGACGATTTCCTGCTCGGCGCCCTCGCAACCGGAGCCGCAGTA
>CBAAAD010000456.1:0-2803 GCA_964658785.1 uncultured Methylobacterium sp. | reverse complement strand
TCACGGAAATCTCGTAGCGGGTGATGGCGCCGGATTTGCCGTGGTGCTGGTAGGCGATCTCGAAGCCGGGCCAGTGCTTGGGGATGCTGGGATCGATCTGCAGGCGGTCGCCGTGTTTTTGGAAGCCCAGCACGGCTTCGATGCCGCCGCGGTGAAGCCATGCGGCGGAGCCGGTGTACCAGGTCCAGCCACCGCGGCCGACGTGGGGATCGACGGAGTAGACGTCGGCGCAGGCGGCGTAGGGTTCGACTTTGTAGCGGGCGATGGCGTCGGCGCTTTCGCTGTGGCGGATCGGGTTGAGCAGATCGAACTGCGCAGTGGCGCGATCGCCGTCGCCGAGGCCGGCCCAGGCGAAGATCGACCAGGTGGCGCCGTGCGTGTATTGGCCGCCGTTCTCGCGCACGCCCGGCGGATAGCCCTTGATGTAGCCGGGGTTTTCCTTGCCGTGATCGAACGGCGGGGTGAACAGCCTGGCGATCTTGTTCGGATGATCGACAAGCAGCTTGTCGACCGAGGCCATCGCCTGCTCGGCGTGCGCGCGGTTCGGTGCGCCGGCGATCACGCTCCACGACTGCGCGATGGTGTCGATCTGGCACTCGTCGCTGTCGCGCGAGCCCAGAGGCGCACCGTTGTCGTAGTAGCCGCGGCGGTACCATTCGCCGTCCCAGGCGTCTTCCAGCGCGCCGCGCATGGTGTCGGCGTAGTCGCGCCAGCGTTTGGCACGCTCGGTTTCGCCGCGCAGTTCGGCGCGCGGTGCGAACAGTCCGATGGCGGCGATCGCCAGCCACGCCAGCCAGCTGCTTTCGCCGCGGCCGGCTTCGCCTACCGCGTTCATGCCGTCGTTCCAGTCGCCGGTGCCCATCAGCGGCAGGCCGTGCGCGCCCTGGGTCAGGCTGGAGTCGATGCCGCGCGCGCAGTGTTCGTACACCGACACTTTTTCATCCGACAGCGACGGCAGAAAAAATGCGTCGCTGGCGCCGTCGGGAATGGCGTCGCCCTTGAGGAAGGGCAGCAGCTCGTCCAGCACCGCCTCGTCGCCGGTGACGTCGACGTAGTGCGTGGCGACGTAGGACAGCCACAGACGGTCGTCGCGGATCTTGGTGCGAATGCCCTGACCACCTGGCGGCAGCCACCAATGTTGTACGTCGCCCTCGGCGAACTGGCGGCCGGCGGCGCGCAGGAGATGCTCGCGCGCCAGGTCGGGTCGGCTCACGCACAGCGCCATCACGTCCTGAAGCTGATCGCGGAAACCGTAGGCGCCGCTGGCCTGGTAGTAGGCCGTGCGCGCCCACACGCGGCTGACCAGCACCTGATACGGCAGCCAGTGGTTGAGCATCACGTCCATCGCGCGATCGGGCGTCTTCACCTGCACGGTGTCGAGCAGGCCGTTCCACTGCGCGCCGACGTCGGCCAGCACGCTGTCGATATCGACGCCGCGATAGCGCTTCACCAGCGCCTGTGCGTCTGCTTCGGAGGCGGCATCGCCCAGCGCGAAGACGATATCGATTTGCGTATCGGCCGGCAGTTCGACCGTGGTTTGCAATGCGCCGCACGGATCGAGTCCGGCGCCCACGCGGCCCGACAGCGGCGCGCTGCTGCTCAGCGCGGCAGGGTTGTCGACGGCACCGAGTTCGCCGAGAAACTCGTTGCGGTCGCCGCTGAAAGACTGCTGCTGGCCGCCGAGATCGATAAACGCCACTCGATCGCCGAAATCGCTGCGCCACGCGTTGCGCGCAAACAAGGCGCCGGTCGCGTCGTCGCGCGCGGTGACCACATACGGCGCGGGCGTGGTGCCGTTCGAACCCAGCGCCCATTCGACGTAGCCCGTAACGGAGAGCCGGCGCGTGCGGCCGGAGTGGTTGCTCAGGCGCAGCCGCGACAGCTTGATCGAATCGACCGTCGGCACGCACTGGGTCAGCTCGGTGCCGATACCGTGCGCGTCGTTGACGAAGCGCGTCCAGCCCTTGCCGTGGGTCACGGAATAGTTCGCGTCGACCACGCGCACGGGCAGGGCGGTGGCGCTCCAGACGTCGCGGCTTTCTTCGTCGCGCAAATAGAGAACGTCGCGCGGGCTGTCGCTGACCGGATCGTTCGGCCATGGCGTCAGCGGATTCTGCTGGCTGTTGAGCGACCACGCGTAGCCGCCGCCCTCGGCCGAGACGATAAAGCCGAAGTTCGGGTTGGCGATCACGTTGACCCACGGTGCCGGCGTCGGACGCTGCGGATCGAGGTCGATGCGATACGCGCGGCCGTTATCGACGAAGCCGCCGTGGCCGTTGGCGAACTCCAGCGTCGACGGTGTGGTGCTGGCGGTGATGGGCTCGGTTGCGCGGATAGCCGTGGCAGCCGTGCTCGAACCGGAGCTCGCTGGCCCTGCGTCGCTGTCGCCGGCGATCTTGTCACCCAGCGCCACGCGCGCCACCGTCAGCAGGCCGTTGCGCAGGTTGTCGTCGATGGCCCTGTCCTTCAAACAGAACGCTTCGGCCTTGGGCGCGGCGCTGTCTTTTTTCAGCAGCGCCTGCTGTGCGCCGATCAGCGGATCGAGTTTGCCCTGCAGGGCGTCGGCGTCTTGCGCGGCGTTCAACACCACCACGTCGACCGCGAGGCGCTGGCTGCGCCACAGCGTTTGCGCCAGAAGAAGGTCCTGCACCTGCGCCAGCGACGCGTCGTTCTCCAGCCGCAGCAGCACAATCGGACGATCGCCCGAAATGCCGGCGCCCCACAGCGTCGGCGGGCCGCCGCGGCCGCGCGCACGGGCGGCTGGCGCGGCGCGTTGCGACGCATCGCTGACGAGCAGGGCGGA
>CBAAAD010000455.1:0-2804 GCA_964658785.1 uncultured Methylobacterium sp. | reverse complement strand
GCATGTCGACACGCAGCTTGGCGTCCAGATTCGACAGCGGCTCGTCCATCAGGAACACCTGCGGCTGGCGCACGATCGCGCGGCCCAGCGCTACCCGCTGACGCTGGCCGCCGGACAGCGCACGCGGCTTGCGTTCGAGCAGATGGGCGATGTCGAGTACCTTGGCCGCTTCCTGCACGCGCGCGGTGATTTCCGCATCGGGCAGTTTTTTCAGGCGCAGGGCAAAGGCCATGTTTTCGAACACGCTCATGTGCGGATAGAGCGCGTAGCTCTGGAACACCATCGCGATGTCGCGATCCTTCGGCGCCACCTGGCTGACGTCGCGCCCATCGATGCTGATCGTGCCGCTGCTGATGTTCTCCAGGCCAGCGATCATGCGCATGGTGGTGGTCTTGCCGCAGCCGGAAGGCCCCACCAGCACGATGAACTCGCCGTCCTTGGTGGTCAGGTTGAAACTGTCCACGGCGTTGTCGGCGGCATCGCTGCCCTTGCCTCCGTAGTTTTTGACGACGTCCTTCAGTTCAACGATGGCCATGAATAAACCTTTTCAGCAGATGGGGATGACGCGCTACTTCACGGCGCCGAAGGTGAGCCCGCGCACCATCTGCCGCTGGGCAAACCAGCCGAGCACGATGATCGGTGCAACGGTGAGCACCGAGGCGGCCGACATCTTGGCCCAGAACAGGCCTTCGGGGCTCTTGAACGAGGCGATATAGACGGCCAGCGTCGCGGCGGTGTGATCGGTCATGGTCAGGCTCCAGAACGACTCGTTCCAGGCCAGGATCAGCGCCAGCAGTCCGGCCGAGGCAATGCCGGGCAGGGCGAGCGGCAGGATCACCTTGCGCATCGTCTGCAGGGTGGTGGCGCCGTCGATGTCCGCCGCCTCGACCAGATCCTTGGGAATATCCTTGAAGTACGAATAAACCATCCATACCAGCAGCGGCATGTTCATGGCGGTGAACAGCAGGGTCAGTCCGACCAGGTTGTCCAGCAGGCCAAGCTGCTTGTAGACCAGGTAAATCGGGATCAGCACGCCCACGGCCGGAATGAACTTGGTCGAGACCATCCAGACCAGGGTGAAGTCGGTGCGCTTGGTCGGAAAAAAAGCCATCGCATACGCGGCCGGAATCGCCAGCAGCAGCCCGACCAGGGTGGATACGACGGCCGAGACAACCGAGTTGAGCGCGTAATGCAGGTAGCCGCTGCCCTGCTCCAGCGCCACACGGAAGCTGTCCAGCGTGGGCACGAACAGAAAATGCGGGTCGATGGTGAACGCGTTCTGCTCGGTCTTGAAGGCCGTAAGGAGCATCCACAGGATCGGGAAAAACATCACCAGCGCCACGAAGTACGCCAGCGCCGTCAGCAGGATGCCGCCTATGGTCCGGTCCTTCATCGACGGCTCCCTGCGTTCAAGTTGCCCGCCACGAAACGGATCAGAAAAATCGAGAAGATATTTGCCAGGATGACCGCACCGATCGCCGCTGCCGACGAGATGCCGATGTCGTACTGGAAAAACGCCGATTGATAGATGTAATAGGGCAGGTTGGTGGTTGCCGTACCGGGGCCGCCGGATGTCGTGGTGTAGATCTCGGCAAACGAGGTCAGAAAGAAAATGCTTTCCAGCATCACCACCACGTACAGCACCTGGCCCAGATGCGGCACCACGATATGGCGAAACTCCTGCCAGCGGTTGGCGCCGTCCAGCCGCACGGCCTCGATCTGGTCTTCCGGTAGCGACTGCAGGCCGGTCAGCAGGATCAGCAGGGCAAACGGAATCCACTCCCACGACACCATGATGATGATCGACAGCATCGGATACTGCGCGAGCCAGTCGATCGGGTTCAGTCCGAGATGGCGAAACACCCAGGCCAGCAGGCCGTAGACCGGATGAAACAGCATGTTCTTCCAGATCAGGCCGGTGACCACCGGCATCACGAAGAACGGTGCGATCGCCAGGGTGCGCGCGACGCCGCGGCCGGCGAAAGTGCGATTGAAAAGTATCGCCAGGCCCAGCCCGACGCTTACCGTAATGACCAGGCTGGCGCCGACCAGCACCAGCGTATTGATCAGCGAATCCCAGAACGTGGGATCGGTGAACATCAGTTTGAAGTTGGTGATGCCGGCAAAGCCGGTGACTTCCGGCATCATCAGGTTGTAGCGCCGGAACGCGTAGTACAGCGTCATCACCAGCGGTACGATCATCCACACGAACATGAAGATCACGGCCGGCGCGAGCAGCCGGCGCACGGGCGCGCCGGACAGGTTGGCTTTGGCTTTGGCAGGCTTGCCGCGAGACGGTACGGCGACGGCGGGGGACGACATAGGCGAATCCAGTAGTGTGCGGACCGCCGGCGCCAGTGCGTCAGCGGTCGCGAGGGAGCTTTACTTGGTTTTGCCCGACTGGATCATCATGCGTTCGGTGAACGTCTGCGCCACCTGCAGGCCCTGATCCACCGTGGTCTGCCCGGCCAGGATGCCGGCCATGATCTGGCCAACGCGAGTGCCGATCGCCTGGAACTCGGGGATATCGACGAACTGGATGCCGACATAAGGCACCTGTTGCACCGACGGCTTGGTCGGATCGGCCGTACCAATGGCCTGTGCAACCAGCTTGGCAAACGGCGCGACCTTCAGATATTCCGGATTGGCGTAGGTCGACTGACGAGTGCCCGGCGGCACGGCCACCCAGCCCTTGGCCTTCGCCACCGTGGCGATATAACCCTTCGAAGTGGCCCAGTCGATAAAGGTCTGCGCATCGGCCGCGTGCTTGGACGATTTCGGAATCGCCAGCGCCCAGATGTACA
>CBAAAD010000454.1:0-2812 GCA_964658785.1 uncultured Methylobacterium sp. | reverse complement strand
GCCGGGCCGCTCTGCACGACTACTGCATCAATGCGCAAAGGTGCCGTTCTTGAACATCGCGAACATCATGGCGCCGAAGAAAAGGACGTACAGCACCATGATCACCAGGCCGACGATATACAGCACGCCCTGAATCAGGAAATAGGTTTTGAGTTTAGCCAGTGCTTCCTTCAACGCCGCAGCGTCACCCGAAAGCTGCGCTCGTTCGATGGCATCAGCCGATTGCATGATCAGGACGCCAAGCCAGATCGGCAGCCATGCGATAAGAATACCGATGATGCTTAGGGCAATAAACGCACCCTGGATGATGCTCATGACGCCAACAAACTTCATCCATCCCTTGCCCATCGACAGGGGCAGGGCAAGCTCGGAGACATCGGCGGTACTACCGCCATAAGGCGGTGGCGTGATCTGAGATGACATGACTTCCCCTCATGTGATGCCGCGCGAATGGTGGCGGCGGCATTAACTTAGCAGTAGCTGGACGCATTAAAAACCAACGGATGTCTAATAATCGATAGACACTTCGACTCCGCTTGCTGCGCAAGCTACGCTCAGTGCGAACGGGTGGAACGGTGTGAGAAGTGCAGCGGTTGCGACCAACACGAACGCCGTCATTGACGCATACACCGTCAATGAAAAACCGCTGATCTGGAGACCAGCTACGAAAAACCCGTTCACCCTGAGCGTAGCCGCATAGCGGCGGAGTCGAAGGGCAAGCGGCGAAATAAAACAGCAAGGACGCAAAAAAATGGAATTTACTCTATACATTCTTGAATGTGCCGACGGCAGTTTTTATATCGGCCATACCGACGATCTTGGGAAGCGGCTGGCGCAGCATGATGAAGGCAAGGGCTGCGTTTATACCTCGACAAGGCGACCGCTGAAACTTGCACATGCGGAAGCTTTCGAAACCAGATACGAGGCACTCACCATGGAACGTCAGTTGAAAGGTTGGAGTCGCGCGAAAAAGCTCGCGCATATCGCAGGCGACTGGAAAGCTGTAGGAGCACTCGCCAAAGGGAAGCATGAGCACCAACGGTAACCATGCCACTTCGACTCCGCTTGCTGCGCAAGCTACGCTCAGTGGGAACGGTGGTATGTAGAAGAATGTTTGTATCGTAGGCAAAAAAATCGCTAGCCCTAAACTCATTTATGAAGCGGCAACGCGGTGGAGTTAAAGGGCACGACAAAACATCGTTCACCCTGAGCGTAGCCGCGCAGCGGCGAAGTCGAAGGGCACGTCACTGTTACCGGATCGAAACCAAGGATTGTTGACCATGAATTACCAGTCTGGATTGGGCAACGAATTCGCCACCGAGGCGCTGCCCGGCACGCTGCCGGTGGGGCAGAATTCGCCGCAGCGCGTGGCGCACGGCCTGTATGCCGAGCAGCTGTCGGGTACCGCGTTTACCGCGCCGCGCCACAGCAATCGCCGCAGCTGGCTGTACCGCATTCGTCCGGCCGCTGTGCACGCGCCGTTTGCGCCGCTGGCGCATGCGACGTTCCACAACCGCTTCGATGAGGCGCCGGCCACACCGAACCAGCTGCGCTGGAATCCGCTGCCGTTGCCGGAATCGCCGACGGATTTTGTCGAAGGACTGGTCACGCTGGCGGGCAACGGCGGCGCGGACGAACAGGCGGGCGTGGGCATTTATGTCTATACCGCCAATCGTTCGATGCAAGGCCGCTTTTTCTACAGCGCCGATGGCGAACTGATGATCGTGCCACAGCTAGGCAAGCTGCGCCTTGCGACCGAGCTTGGCGTGATCGACATCGAGCCCCAGGAGATCGCGGTGATTCCGCGCGGCGTGCGTTTTCGCGTGGAGCTGCTGGATGACGAGGCCGATGCACGTGGAGATGCGAGTGCCACGAGCAAAGCAAGCGCAGGAGTGGCCCGCGGTTACGTCTGCGAAAACTTCGGTGCCTTGCTTCGCCTGCCGGATCTCGGACCGATTGGCTCGAACGGCCTGGCCAACGCACGCGATTTTCTGACGCCGCACGCGGCGTACGAAGACGTCGATGGCGACTTCGAATTGATCGCCAAATTCCAGGGCGCGCTGTGGTCGGCGAAGATCGAGCACTCCCCGCTGGACGTGGTCGCATGGCATGGCAACTACGCGCCGTACAAATACGACCTGCGCCGCTTCAATGCCATCGGCTCGATCAGCTTCGATCATCCCGATCCGTCGATCTTTACCGTGCTTACCTCGCCAAGCGATACCGCGGGCACGGCAAACATGGACTTCGCAATCTTCCCGCCGCGCTGGCTGGTGGCGCAGCACACGTTCCGCCCGCCGTGGTTCCATCGCAACGTGGCCAGCGAATTCATGGGCCTGATCGCCGGCGTCTACGATGCCAAGGCGGAAGGGTTTGTGCCCGGCGGCGCGTCGCTGCATAACTGCATGAGCGGCCACGGCCCGGATGCGGCCACGTTTGAAAAAGCGTCGACGGCGGATTTGTCCAAGCCGAACGTGATCGAAGGCACCATGGCCTTCATGTTCGAGACGCGCAAGGTCATCCGCCCGACCAGGCAAGCGCTGGATTCGCCGCAGCTGCAGGGCAACTATTACGAATGTTGGCAGGGCATCGCCAAGCATTTCGATCCGACTCAGGCGTAAGCCGCCAACCATTAGCGAGAGAGAGCAAGATGAAGCTGGGAAGTCTCAAGGAAGGCGGTCGCGACGGCACGCTGATCGTGGTCAGCCGTGACCTGACCAAGGCCGTCAAAGCGGCCGGTATCGCCAACACGCTGCAGGCCGCGCTCGATGACTGGCCGAACAGCGCGCCGCGACTCAACGCGCTGTTCGAG
>CBAAAD010000453.1:0-2843 GCA_964658785.1 uncultured Methylobacterium sp. | reverse complement strand
CCTGGCTGGCGAACGGCGACTCCGGCGGCGGCCGCACGATGATGCGTCCGCCGGTCATCCCCTTGCCGACGCCGTCGTTGGCTTCGCCGGTGAGATCGATATGCACGCCGCCCGCGTTCCACGCGCCCAGGCTCTGGCCAGCGGCGCCCTCCAGCTTCAGGGTGATCGGCGTGGCGTCCATGCCGTGGTCGCCGTAAAGACGCGCGATATCGCCCGACAGCCGCGCGCCGATCGCGCGATCGGTATTGGCGATGGCGTAACTGAAGGCGGCGCTGTGCCCGCTGGTGATCGCCTCGTCGGCGTCGGCGCTGATGCGCGAGGCGAGCGCGGCAGGATCGCGCATCGGGTTGCGCGGCATTACGCAGGCGCTGTCCACGTCCACGCCGAGTCCATCACTGGAAATCAGCCGCGACAGATCGAGCTTGCGCTGCACCGGCGTGCTGCCCTCGGCCTGGGTCAGCAGATCGCTGCGCCCCACCAGTTCGCCCAGCGTGCGCACGCCGAGCGCGGCCATGTGCAGGCGCACGTCTTCGGCGACGAAGCGGAAGTAGTTCATCACCATCTGCGGCAGGCCGATGAAGTGATCCTTGCGCAGCCGCTCGTTCTGCGTGGCCACACCTGTGGCGCAGTTGTTCAGATGGCAGATGCGCAGATATTTGCAGCCCAGCGCCACCATCGGGCCGGTGCCGAAGCCGTAGCTTTCCGCGCCCAGCATCGCGGCCTTGATCACGTCCAGGCCGGTCTTGAGCCCACCGTCGGTCTGCAGGCGCACGCGGCCGCGCAGGCCGTTGCGGCGCAGCGTCTGCTGCACCTCGGCCATGCCCAGTTCCCACGGCGTGCCGGCGTACTTGATCGAGGTGAGCGGGCTGGCGCCGGTGCCGCCGTCGTGGCCGGAAATGGTGATGAGATCCGCGCCGGCTTTCACCACGCCGGCAGCAACCGTACCGACGCCCGCGTGCGAGACCAGCTTCACCGAAATCAGCGCGGTCGGATTCACTTCCTTCAGATCGTGAATCAGTTCGGCCAGATCCTCGATCGAATAAATGTCGTGATGCGGCGGCGGCGAAATCAAACCAATGCCGGGCTTGGCGAAGCGCAGCCGCGCGATCGTCGCATCCACCTTGTGACCGGGCAGCTGGCCGCCTTCGCCGGGCTTGGCGCCCTGTGCGATCTTGATCTGCAGCACTTCGGCATTGATCAGATACGTCGGCGTAACGCCGAAGCGGCCCGAGGCCACCTGCTTGATCTTCGACATGCGCTCGGTGCCGTAGCGCGCGGGATCTTCGCCGCCCTCACCGGAATTGCTGCGGCCGCCGAGACGATTCATCGCGGTGGCCAGCGCCTCGTGCGCTTCCGGCGACAGCGCGCCCAGCGACATGCCGGCCGAATCGAAGCGCTTGAGGATCGCCTCGACCGGTTCGACCTCGTCCAGCGGAATCGGCTCGCCCATGCCGTGCGGCAACAGCAGATCGCGCAGCGCCGACGGCGGCCGCGCATCGACCTGCTGCGCGTAGCGCCGATAGTCCGACATTTCGCCCGTACGCACCGCCTGCTGCAAGGTGTCGATCACGTCGGGGTTGTACATGTGGTACTCGCCGCCGTAGACGAACTTGTACAGCCCGCCGGCGTGCAGCGGCTTGGCCTCGTTGAACGCCTCGGCGGCGAGCAGACGCTGATCGTTCTGCAGCTCGGCAAAACCCGCGCCGCCCACGCGCGACGGCGTGCCGGGGAAGCACAGCGATACGACTTCCGGCGCCAGCCCGATGATCTCGAACAGCTGTGAGCCGCGATAGCCCGCGACGGTGGAGATGCCCATCTTCGAGAGAATTTTCAGCAGGCCTTTGCGGATGCCGCGCCGATAGCTGCGGCCGATTTCGCGCTGGTTGTTGTCGCCATGATGGATATGCCCGTCCCGGCCCAGTTCGAACAAACTCTGGTACGCCAGCCACGGATAGATCGCGGTGGCGCCGAAGCCGATCAGGCAGGCGAACTGATGCGCGTCGCGCGCGGTGGCTGTCTCGACCAGCAGGTTGCACTGGCAGCGCAGGCCGCTTTCGGTCAGATGCGCGTGGATGGCGCCGACCGCGAGCAGCGCGTGCGCCGGCAGGGTTTTCTTGTTCGGGTAGCGGTCGGTGATGAAGACGATGCCCGCGCCGCCGCGCACGCCGGCTTCGGCCTCGCGACAGAAGCGCCGCAGCGCCGCTTCGAGCCCTTCGCTGGGCGCATAGCAAAGGTCGATCTGCACCGTGCCGTTGACATACTGCGGCAGCGCCAGAATCTGACGCAGCTTGCGCTGCGAGCAGATCGGCGAATTGAGCAGAATCTGCTTGGCATTTTTCGCCGACAACTCGAAGATGTTTCCCTCGGCGCCGATCTGCGTCATCAGCGACATCACCAGCAGCTCGCGCAGCGGATCGATCGGCGGATTGGTGACCTGCGCAAAGCCTTCGCGGAAACGGTCGAACAGCGGCCGCACCTGGCGCGACATCGCCGCCATCGGCGTGTCGTCGCCCATCGACCCGGTCGGCTCGGCCTCGGTTTCGGCGAGCACCTTGAGCACCGTTTCGCGCTCTTCGCGGGTGAGCCCGTAGAGCTTCTGCCAGCGATGCAGCTCTTGGGTCGGCAGCGGCTCGGCTGCCAGGCTGGGATCGATCAGGTCGGATTCGAGGTAGGTGATGCCTTCGCGCAGCCACTGCTGGAACGGCGCGCGCTTGCGGTTGATCGCGTCGATGTCGGCATCGAACAACAGTTTGCCGGCGCGAAAATCCACCGCCAGCATCTGGCCAGGCCCGAGCCGACCCTTGCCCACAACTTTCGACGCGGGCATGTCCCAAAGGCCCGCT
>CBAAAD010000452.1:0-2844 GCA_964658785.1 uncultured Methylobacterium sp. | reverse complement strand
TCCATGGCCAGCGGCGCATGCCGAGCCAGCAGGTTTTCTTCCTGCTGGCTGCGCCAGCTACGCACGATGTCCCAGCTCGGCGCCAGCAGCACGATCAGCGCATCGAACTTGCGCCACAGCGGCTGGTAGCCACGCAGCTGCTTGTTGACCCACTGACGCCAGCCGCCGTCGGGATCGTCGACGCGCTCCAGCTCGTTGATCGGCTCGGCCAATGCGGCCTCGCTCTGGGGCCGAATGCCCAGCGCCCAGCCTTCCACGATGACCAGCTTGGGCGGCTTGGTCGAGCGCGGCCAGCGCGAGGGTGGGAGGCGCGTATCGCGACCCTTGTCGAAACGGGGATGCGCGACCGGCAGCTTGTCCGACGCCCTCGGCAGCGCGGACAGCACCGACATCATCAGCTCGATCTCGTGCGTACCCGGCACGCCACGCGTGCGCAACAGCGGATGCACCTGCTGCGCCAGCGCCTCGCGATCGCTGCGCGAATAGTAGAAGTCGTCCAGCGACAGTATCTCGGTGTGCCAGCCGCGCGCTTCGGCCTGGGTTTTCATTACCTTGGCCAGGGTGCTTTTACCGCTGCCCTGCAAACCGGACAGGCCGAGAATGTACGGCCGCCGCGAGCGGGCGATGCGGCCGGCATAGTGATCCAGCAGGTGCCCGGCAAGGGCCTCGTTTTGCGCGCCGGCCTGCGCCGTCATGGCCATTGCTCCGCAGGCCGCCGCGTGGCGAACGCCTTGCCGTCGCGGTCAAGGCCGGGGTCGCGGCAATACGCCATCACGCCACCTGCATGGACGTTACGGGATAGATGACGCATTGCACTATCATCACGGATGTTCATCGGCGCCATGATGGCGCGTGTTGACGTTGATACAAAAGGAAAGTTTTCACCGCCATGCTCAGCCCCGAAATTCTCAGTACGTTCCTGCAGTTGCTCGATGAGGCCAAGGCCAGCGACGATCGTGAACCCACGGCCATGAATTTGTCTACCGTCGACGCCTCGGGCCGTGTCGCCTCCCGCATCGTGTTGTTGAAGGGGGTCGACGAACGCGGCTTCCGTTTTTACACCAATTATCAGAGCGACAAGGGCAGCCAGCTCGACGCCCATCCGCAGGTCGCGCTCTGTTTCCACTGGAAGCAGCTGCGTCACGGCATCCAGGTTCGTGTCGAAGGGCTGGCGCGTAAGGTACAACCGGAGGAGTCGGACGCGTATTTCGCCACGCGGCCGCGGGGCAGCCAGATCGGCGCCTGGGCCTCGCAGCAATCGCAGACGCTGCCCGACCGCGAGACCTTCGAGCAGCGCGTGGCCAAGTACGAGAAGGAATTCGACGGCCGCGAGGTGACGCGTCCACCGCATTGGGGCGGTTTTCTGGTGGAACCGGACATGGTCGAGTTCTGGCACGGCGCGGAGTTCCGCCTGCACGAGCGCGTGCGCTGGAATCGCCACGGTCAGACCTGGACCAGCAGGCTGCTCTACCCATGAGTCGGGCGGTGCCGGTCGAGCAGGTCGCGCACAACGGCCTGGTCGTGCCCACGCGCGGCCGCGGCTTTACCGACATCACCGCGCAGGTGGATAACCTGATTGCTGCCAGCGGTGTGCAGATCGGCATCGCCAATATCTTCACCGCGCATACCAGCTGTTCGCTGCTGATCAGTGAAAACGCCGACCCGGCCGTGCGCCGCGATCTGGAGCGCTGGTTCGCGCGCGCGGTGCCCGATGGTGATCCGCTGTTCGAACACGACGCCGAAGGCCCGGACGATATGCCCGCGCACGTCCGCTCCGCGCTCACCGGTGTCACGTTGACCGTGCCGGTCAGCGACGGCCATCTGCAGCTGGGTACGTGGCAGGGCATCTATCTGTGGGAACACCGCACCCGCGCGCACCAGCGCAAGGTCGTGGTGACGGTGCTCGGCCAGTGAGTGCGAGACACCCGGTTTATGGCTGATCGCAACGTGGCCGATCACTACCCGCAGCGGATCGTCTGCCTGACCGAAGAGCCCACCGAAGTGCTGTATGCGCTCGGCGAGGAGCATCGCATCGTCGGCATTTCCGGCTTCACCGTGCGCCCGCCGCGGGCGCGCAAGGAAAAGCCGAAAGTCTCCGCCGTCACCAGCGCCAAGATCGGCGAGATCATGAAGCTGGAGCCGGATCTGGCGATCGGCTTTTCTGACATCCAAGCCGACATCGCGCGTGAGCTGATCAAGTGCGGTGTCGAGGTGTGGATCAGCAACCATCGCAGCGTCGACGGCATCCTGGCCTATATCCGCCGCCTTGGCGCGATGGTTGGCGCTACCGCGAAAGCCGAGGCGTATGCGCAGCGCGCCGAGCAGCATATCGCCGACATTCGAGCTGCCGTGGCCAAGCTGCCGCGCCGGCCGAAAGTCTATTTCGAGGAATGGGACGAGCCGATCATCACCGGCATCCGCTGGGTCGCCGACATCATCGGCATCGCCGGCGGCGACGACTGCTTTCCCGAACTTGCACGCGAGCCACTGGCCAAGCAGCGCATCCTGGCCAACGGCGACGAAGTGATACGCCGCGCGCCCGACATCATCCTCGGATCGTGGTGCGGCAAGCGCTTCCGACCCGAGAAAGTGGCGGCGCGTCCGGGATGGGACACCATTCCAGCGGTAATCCATGGCGATCTCTACGAGATCAAGTCACCGATCATTCTGCAGCCCGGACCCGCGGCGCTGTTCGACGGGCTGGAGGCGATTCACCGGATCATCGCGACCTGGGCATCTGGCTGAGCCATCGTTTTGCCGAATACGAGCCTACGGATTATCGCGAATGCGTTAGCTATGGCGTGGGGAGCCTGGCTCGATCGATCCCGTTTCATTAGATCCCGT
>CBAAAD010000451.1:0-2846 GCA_964658785.1 uncultured Methylobacterium sp. | reverse complement strand
GCAAGAACCGCAGCGGGTTACTGTGGTTCCTGCTGTCGCTGGTGCTAGGACCGTTCGCCACGCTGCTGATGGTGCTGCTGCCCAAGGTGCGCAGCAAACTGTTCTAGCCGTCGCGCGCCTGGCCGCACGCTGCCCTGCCCGCCGACAGGGCTTCAGCCCGATTACTCGCGGATTACTCGCCCAGTGCCTCGCGCATGAATTCCGGCTGCGCCAGCGCGGCCTTGTGGATGTCGGCGTTGTAATAGCGGGTGGGGAAATTCTTGCTCAGCGCGCCGCGTTCGCGGAAGCCGGAAAGATCGCCGCCCTTGCGTACCATCGTGCAACTCCACCAGCCGGTGGGATAGCACGGTTGGGGAAACGGCAACGTGCGAACGGCGGAAAAACCCGAAGCCCGCATGGCCGAACGCATCGACTTGATCAGGTCAAGGTGAACCAGCGGGGATTCGCTCTGCTGCACCAGAATGCCGCCATGGCGCAGCGCCTTGTAGCAACTGGTGTAGAAGGCCGCGTTGAACAGGCCTTCGGCCGGGCCGACCGGGTCGGTCGAATCGACGATGATCAGGTCCAGCGATTCCGGGTCCGCGTCGGCCATGTACTTGATGCCGTCAATAAACAGCAGTTCGGCGCGCGGGTCATGGTTGCTGTCGCACAGCTCGGGGAAATATTCCTCGGCCAGCCGCGTGACGCGCTCATCGATCTCCACCTGCGTGGCCTTTTCCACTTCCTCGTGCTTGAGCACCTCACGCAGCGTGCCGCAATCGCCGCCGCCGATGATCACCACGCGCTTGGCCCGCGCGTGGGTAAACAGCGCCGGGTGGGTCATCATCTCGTGATAGAGGAAGTTGTCGCGCGTGGTCAGCATCACGCAGCCGTCGATCACCATCAGGTTGCCCCAGTCGGTGGTCTTGTAGATCTCGATGGTCTGGAACGGCGTCTTCTCGGCGTGCAGCTGCTGCTCGGTGCGAAAACCGATGGAGGAGCCGGAAGCCTGGTGGGCTTCGGTAAACCAACTGGACTGCTGCGACATGGCGGGCGTTCCTGACGTGCAAGGGAAATGAGGGCCGCCTATTGTAGCTGCTGAAACGGCCTCCCAAAAAACCGCGCGGCGGTGGCGCGTCCAACTGTCATACGCATATCGTCACAGGCGGCCATTACAATACCGCTTCGGCTGGCCGGCGCAGGGCGTCGTGCGGCCGGCAAGTTCGATCGGCCCCGCGGCGTGCGAGGCTTCCGGCCGACCCAACTTCGCGCCCGCTGACGTGCCGCTCTGAGGGCGCCACTCCACACGGGCAACACCGTCAAGGCTCGCCGCTGCGACGTATTCGTGGGCCGTGTGCCGTGGGCGCAGGGCTTGCGGCCGTCCAGATCTGGTTACTTGAGGAGATTCGCCGATGGCGAAGCAGTGGAACACATCCGGTTGGAGCATCGACGCCGCCCGCGACACCTATGCGATGGCGCACTGGGGCGATGGCTATGTCGACGTGGACGGTGCCGGCGATATCGTCATTCGCCCGCGCGGCCCCACCGGTCCGGCGCTGTCCTTGCCCGGCATCGTGGCGCGTGCGCGTGAGGAGGGCCTGCGCCTGCCGCTGCTGGTGCGCTTCCCCGATATCCTCGCCGACCGTCTGGCCAAGTTGCAGGACGCTTTTGCCAAGGCGATTGGCGAATGGAATTATTCGGGCGGCTATACGGCCATCTATCCCATTAAGGTCAACCAGCAGCGCGGTGTGGCCGGTGAGCTGGTGGCGGCAGGCACGCATGGTTTCGGCCTGGAGGCCGGTTCCAAGCCCGAGCTGATGGCCGTGCTGGCGATGGCGCGGCCTGGTTCCATTGTGATCTGCAACGGCTACAAGGATCGCGAATACGTGCGCCTGGCGCTGATCGGGCTGAGGCTGGGCCTGCGCGTGCACATCGTGATCGAGAAGCTGTCCGAGCTCGACCACGTTTTTGCCGAAGCCAAGGCGCTGGACGTCGAGCCGCTGCTGGGCGTGCGCGTGCGCCTCGCCTCCATCGGCGCGGGCAAATGGCAGAACACCGGCGGCGACAAGGGCAAGTTCGGCCTGTCGCCCGACCAGGTGCTGACGCTGATCAAGCGGCTCGATGACGCCGGCCTCAAACACACGCTGAAGCTGCAGCACTTCCACATGGGTTCGCAGATTTCCAACGTGCGCGACATCGCCAACGGCATGCGCGAGGCGACTCGCTATTTCGTCGAGCTGATCCGCATGGGCGTGCCGCTGGAGATCGTCGACGTTGGCGGCGGCCTCGGCGTGGACTACGAAGGGACGCGTTCGCGCAGCCACAACTCGATCAACTATTCGATCGAGCAGTACGCCGCCACCATCGTGCAGTCGCTGGCCGAGGCGGTCGAGGCGGATGGTCTGAACGCGCCGCACATCCTCACTGAGGCCGGTCGCGCCATGACCGCGCATCACGCCGTGATGGTGGTCAACGTCACCGAGGTGGAAGAGGTGCCGCGCGGCGCGATTCCGCCGCCGGACGCGGCCGAACCCGCCGTGCTGCGGCGCCTGCGCGAGACGCACGACGAGCTGGATCGTCGCCCGCCGCTGGAGCTGTTCCACGAGGCCCAGCACCACCTCGCCGAGGGCCAGGCGCTGTACGCCCTTGGCCAGCTCACGTTGACCGATCGCGCACGGCTGGACGAGATGTATTACGCCATCGCCAACGCCGTGCGCACCCGGCTGCTGCCGGCCGAGCGCTCGCACCGGCAGGCGCTGGACGAGCTGGACGAAAAGCTGGTCGACAAGTATTTCGTCAATTTCTCGGTGTTCGAGTCGGTGCCGGACATCTGGGCGATCGGGCAGATCTTCCCGATCGCGCCGATA
>CBAAAD010000450.1:0-2869 GCA_964658785.1 uncultured Methylobacterium sp. | reverse complement strand
GTCAAGCACGCGCTGCCCGGGTCCGACTACGTCAAATCGATCGAAAAGGTATCCGCATCCATCCATGCCGGAAAGCGTTCGCGATGCGCGAGCAAAGGCGCTGGATCGAGAGTCACGGTGACGACCTGCTCCTGCGCACCAAGTTCGACCAGCGGCTCACCGACGGGATCAATCACCGCACTGTCGCCAGCGTAAGGCAGCTCGTTGCCGTCCACGCCCACCCGGTTGAGGCCGATCACATAGCTGAGATTTTCGATGGCTCGCGCGCGCAGCAGCGTGCGCCACGGCTGTCGGCGCGGCGCGGGCCAGTTGGCAACGAAGATCGACAGATCGTAGTCCATGCCGCCATTCGCGGCTTCAAGACGCCGATTGCGCAGCCACACGGGAAAGCGCAAGTCGTAACAAACCTGCGGAAGAATCCGCCATCCCTTCAACTCGACGATCAGCCGCTGATTGCCGCCGCCGTAGCGCGTGTGTTCGCCGGCCATGCGAAAAAGATGGCGCTTGTCGTATTGAACGAAGCTGCCGTCGGGCGTTACCCACAAGAGCCGGTTATAGACCGTCTCGTTTTCCCGAATCGCCAGGCTGCCGCAGATAACCGCTCCGACTTCGATCGCCAACGCGCGCAGCCACGCCACGCTCTCGCCATCCATGGTCTCCGCGCTGGCGCGAGTGTCGTTGCTGAAGCCCGACAGGAAGGTTTCCGGCAGCACGATCATATCGCTGCCCGCCGCCTGCCGTACCAGCGCACCGTAATAATCGCGGTTGGCGGGTGCATCGTGCCAGCGCGTGGCGCCCTGCACCAGCGACACCTTCAGGCTTTGCATCTCAGATGTTGGCAAATTCACAGCTGACATAGGCGCTCCGCAGCGGCATCCATGGTGGCATCGCTTTTGGCAAAACATAGGCGCAGCAATCGCGTGCCCGGTGCGTTGTCATAGAACGGCGTTAGCGGAATCCCCGCCACCCCGCCCTGCAGCAACAGCCACTTGCTGAAGGCTAGATCATCCTCGTCGCGAATCGCGGAATAGTCGACCAACTGGAAATACCCGCCCGGAACGTCGAGCAATTTGAAGCGCGACGGCTTGAGCAGATCACGGAAGCGATCGCGCTTGGCCTGATAGAACGCCGGCAGCTCCAAATAATGTTCGGGATGGCTTGCCATGAACTCGGCGAACGCCACCTGTGCGGGATGGAAGGTGCAGAACGTGAGGTACTGATGCACCTTGCGGAACTCTGCCGACAGCGCGGCAGGCGCTATCGAGTAGCCGAGCTTCCAGCCGGTGCAGTGATAGGTCTTGCCGAAGGAGGAGATGACGAAGCTGCGCTCGGCCAGTTCAGGGTGACGCAACACGCTCTCGTGTTGGGCGCCGTCGTAAACGATGTGCTCGTAGACCTCGTCCGAAAGCACCACGATATCGGTGCCGCGAACAATCGCTGCCAGCTCTTCCAGATCGGCGGACGACAACACCGCGCCGCTGGGATTGTGCGGGCTATTGATCAGAATCATGCGCGTCTTTGGCGTGATCGCGTCACGCACGCGCTGCCAGTCGATCGCAAACGTCGGCACCGTCAGCGGAATATGCACGGCACGCGCGCCCTGCAGCTCGATCGCGGGCTCGTAGCTGTCGTACGCAGGATCGAACATGATGACTTCATCGCCGGCACGCACCACGGCGGCAATCGCCGAGAACAGGGCTTCCGTGGCGCCAGAGGTCACCGTGATGTCGGTATCGACGTTGACCTTGCGTCCGTACAGCCGCTCGATCTTCAACGCGATCTGCTCGCGTAGCGGCGCGATGCCGTGCATCGGCGCGTACTGGTTGCGGCCTTCGTTCATCGCGCGGCTCAAGCTATCGCGCAGCGCCTGCGGCGGTTCGAAGTCGGGGAAACCTTGGCCGAGATTGACCGCCTTGTGCTGCACGGCCAGCTGGCTCATAACCGTGAAAATGGTGGTGCCAACCTTGGGAAGCTTGGTTTCGATAATCATCATTCAGCCGTCTGGATGTCTATAGCGGGATTAAGTCGTTGAGCCTAGCGCATGGAACGCCATGTGCAAGTCAGGAAGCGGGCCCCGATGTCGCAGCGAG
Source organism: uncultured Methylobacterium sp. (assembly GCA_964658785.1). Classification (GTDB taxonomy): domain Bacteria; phylum Pseudomonadota; class Gammaproteobacteria; order Xanthomonadales; family Rhodanobacteraceae; genus Rhodanobacter. The sequence continues at coordinate 779 of CBAAAD010000450.1, read as the reverse complement.
ATCATCCAGCCGGCGCTCCTTGCACTGCTGATGTTTGAGCAAGGTAGTTGCAGGAAGCCGCTCGGCGAGAAAATCCACCAGCGCCCGCACGCCGGGCAGCATGCCGCGACGGCTCGGGTAGACAAAGTGCATGATGCCCTGCGGCACGCTCCATTCGGGCAGCACGACCTCCAGCTCACCGCGGGTGATCGCCGGCGCGCAGACGAACTCCGGCAGGAGCGCAATGCCCATACCGCGCCGCGCCGCCTCCAGCAGTAGCGCGAAATCACCGGTGATCAGCCGCGCCTGCATCTCCACGCTGATCTGATGACCATCGGCGCCGATCAACTCCCATACCTGCGCGCCCTCGTGCTCGCGCATGGACAGCGCCGGCAGCTGCGCCAGTTCCGAGGGCTGCGTGGGACGCCCCTGTTGATCGAGAAGAACAGGGCTTGCGACCAACAAGGTGCGGCCCTGGCCAAAGCTGCGAACCACCAGATTGGCGTCGGTATCGAGCTTCGTGCGAACCCGGATGGCCAGATCGAAGCCTTCGCCGATCACATCCACGCGGCGATCGCTCGAGGTCACGCGAACCTGCATTTTCGGATACAGCGCCAGAAAATCGGGCAGCAGGTGCGCCAGCACCGTCTGCACCAGCGACACGGGACAACTCAATCGCACCACGCCGCGCGGCTCGGCGCGCAGTTCATCAACGGCGTCCTGCGCGGCCTGGGCTTCTTCCAACACGGCGCGGCAGTGCCCGTAAAAGCGCTCGCCCACCTCCGTCACGACGAATCGGC
>CBAAAD010000449.1:0-2873 GCA_964658785.1 uncultured Methylobacterium sp. | reverse complement strand
GACTGCAGCGTGCACGACGTCGATCTGGCGCGCTGGCTGCTCGGTCGTCCCAAGGCGATTCGCGCGTATGCCGCCGGCACGGTTGCGGTGTATGACGAGCTGAAGGCGCTGGGCGATATCGACAACGGCGTGGCCATCTGCGAATTCGAAAACGGCTGTGTGGCGATGTTCCACGCCTCGCGCACGCAGGCCCACGGCCACGACACGCACACCGACATTATCGGCACCGGCGGCAAACTCAGCGTGGGGCGCAATCCGCGTATGGACCGCGTGGAAATTTCCGACGCCTACGGCGTTCGCGCGCTCTCCGCACCGAGCTTCTTCGAACGCTTCGGCGAGGCCTTCCACGCGCAGTGCGTGCATTTCATCGATGCCGTGCTGGACGACACCCCGTTCGATCTCACCCTGGAAGATGCCGCCGAGGCCACGCGCATCGCCATCGCGCTGCGCCAGTCGATGCAGACGCATCAGCCGGTGGAGCTTTAGCGAACTCGCCAGTGTGAAGCTGGGTTTTGGGGTAACTTGTAATTGCCGAACGATCCCCGCGCAGATGGGTTTCACGGGTATCCGATGGAACGTAGGGCTACACCAGCACTCTAATCGTTCGCCCTGAGCGTAGCGCAGCGGAGTCGAAGGGTGGGACAGCTAATGACCGAGAGCAACCCTTCGACTCCGGCCTTCCATCTGCGCTCAGGGCGAACGTGTAAGGGCTCAAAGCGATGCTAGATAGGCATAGGCAGCGCGATTTTCCGCACGCGCAGCGGCGGCGGAATATCGCCCAGATCCGATAGCTGGATCAGTACGCCGGCCAGGCTCTTCAGATCCTGTGCGTTGTGATGCGCAACGCGGCGCAGGTTGGCGGCCGAGCCGCCTTTGAGATAGGTGAGCCAGGCGGCAGGGGCTTCGGCGCCGGGCAGATCGTCTTCGCGCACCACCCCGATCAGCTGCCGTTCGGCGGTGGCCAGCCGACAGTTTTCCCACACGCCTTTCCAGCGTCGTCGCACCGGATGCAGCAGGTCGAGATGGGCGAGCCCGTGCATAGGATTGGCCAGCCGCGCCAGCCGATAGCGCGTCGCCAGCAGCGGTGCGTCGTAGCATTTGCCGTTGTAGCTCACGAGCACGGTGTCGTCGCTGAGCCAGCCGGCGAAGGTACGCAGCATGGCCGTCTCCGCCGCCATGCTGGTGATGGTGAGCTGGCGGATGCGAAAGCGGCCGTCGATCCAGTCGGCCGCGCCGATCATGAAGGCGCGCGTGCCGGTGCCGCCGGCAAGCCCGGTGGTTTCGGTGTCGAAATGCAGCAGCCGATCGTGATGCACCGGCTCCATCCGTGCGAACGCGGCATCGATAAGCGCCGGCGGCTGCAGCCAGTCCATCCGCGCCTCGGTGTAGCGCAGGCCCGGCGCGATCTCGTCGCCGGCCACCTCGCGATCGCGCGAGGCCAGTCGGGCGGGTCCCTGCTGTTTTATCTGCGCATGGCGAAGCAGCTGGTTGCGCACGTTGGCGGGCATTGCCGGCTTTGCCGCCACAGGAGTCGCCGCCTGGCCACTCTGCGCGCGCAGCTGACGCAGTTTTCCCGAGAGTGCGCTCATAGCGCGACCAGCAGTGCCAGCACGCGCAGCGCCAGCGCTTTCGGCGTGGTCGCCGCATCTTCGTCCGCGGCCAGCACCGGCCCGACGCAGCCCGGACAACCCGCTCGGCAGTCGCAGCGTTCGATCAGCGTGACCGACTGCGCGATCAGATCCTCGCGACGATCGAACAGCGGCTCGCTCTGGCCGATGCCGCCGGGGAACGCGTCGTAGAGATATACCGTCGGCGTAAACGGCGCATCGGGCGCCAGCGTCGTGGGCTGACCGTCGACGCCGCGCAGCTGGCCACGACCGCAGATATCGGCGCTGACGAACCACGCACCGTCGCCGCTGCCGACGGACTTCTGCAAGTCGCGCGCTTCGGCCATCACCGCGACGGTGGCCACGATATGCAGGGCGTAGGCGGCGCCGAGAAAACCATCCAGCGCCTGCTGGCGATCCTCGAACGCGGCGCCCAGCACGTCCTGCGCCAGCTGCCACCACACCGCCGTGGTGTGCAGCTCCTGATCGGGCAGGTTGACCGAACCGTAGCCGATGTTTTCGTGCGAGTAGAAGCGGATCTTCTTGTAGCCCGGCACGCGGCGCACTACGTGCACCTCGCCGTGGTGCGCCTGCCCGCAGCCCGCGTGCGAGGTGTCGAAACAGTCGAGCACCTTCAGCTTGGTGTAGTCGATCGCGTCGGTGTAGTAGTCGACGTGCGTGCGCGTGACATAGGCCTTGCGGCCGTCCCAATCCAGCCGCTCGACCTGATACGGCACCGACTGGATCATGTGGATCGCGCCTTCGTACAAGGTCACCGGGACCGCGCTGAAATCCACCTCGGCAATAATCGTCTGGCGGCCGTTGGTGCGGTCGACCACGACAAAATTGCCGTCGGCGACCGAGCGCAGCGATACCGCAATCGCCGGGTAGCTGTCGGCAATCCATTCCCAGCGATCGCCTTCGCGATGCAGCACGCCTTCCTCGGCCAGCACGTCCAGCCACGGTGCGGCCACTTCGGTGCCGAACATCTCCTCGCCGATGAAGGGCAGTTCGAACGCCGCGCAACGGATGTGGTCGAGCAGGATAAGGGGTTGGTCCGGCATGATGCGCGCGTGCTCCGGCGACGCGCCCTGAAAAAACTCCGGGTGCCGCACCAGGTATTGATCAAGCGGATCGCTGCTGGCCACCAGCACGCCCAGCGCCGACTGCTGCCGTCGGCCGGCGCGGCCAAAGCGCTGCCAGGTCGACGCCACCGATCCCGGATAGCCGTTGAGCACCACCACATCCAGGCTGCCGATATCCACG